>QHVR01000231.1 GCA_003223595.1 Acidobacteriota bacterium | reverse complement strand
ATCTCCAATTTCAAGGCGACGGAAGAAGAGGGCCACAAGATTATCCGGATTTACCTGAAATATGGCGCGAATAACGAGGCTGCCATTTCGAAGGTGGAGCGCGTTTCTCGGCCGGGATGCCGTGTTTACGTGCGGCGCAGCGAGATTCCACGCGTGCTGGGCGGCATGGGGATTAACATCCTCACGACGCCCCGGGGTGTGATGACCGGGCGCCAGGCTCGGCGAGAGGGCGTGGGCGGCGAGTTGCTGTGCGAGATTTACTAGAGGCAGCTTCTAGCTAATAGCTATTAGCTAAAGGCGGCGAGTTGGAATTTTGAATTCAGCTTGAAACAGATTCGGCCAGTGCCGAACTGAAAAACCAGAGCGTCCTGGCTAGAAGCCAGGAGCTAGAAGCTAAGAGCTTATGTCACGAATTGGAAAAAAGCCGATCGCGGTTCCCAAGGGAGTCACGATCAACATTGAGGGAAATACAGTCCTGGTGCAGGGGCCGAAGGGGAAGCTTGATACACCGCTTCCGCGAGGGATTAAGTTCGAGCAGCGGGACGGGCACATCGTCGCGATTCGTGAAAACGATTCGCAGTCGGCAGTGCACGGGCTGGCTCGCGCTTTGGTCAACAATGCCGTGGAAGGCGTCACAAGAGGGTGGACGCGGGAATTGGAAATCGTGGGCATCGGGTATCGCGCCGAGATGAAGGGCAAGGGTATGGTGGTTTTCAACCTTGGCTACTCGCATCCGATTGAGTATCCCCTGCCCACTGGAGTCGATGCGGCGATCGACCCCAAGCAGACTCGCGTCACATTGTCCGGCATTGACCGGCAGAAGGTCGGACAGGTGGCGGCGGAGATGCGGTCGCTGCGGCCACCCGATCCCTACAAGAACAAAGGTGTGCGCTACGTTGGCGAGCGCCTGAAGAAGAAGGTCGGAAAGACCGGAGCGAAATAGAAGCTGAGAGCGAAATCATGCTGACAAGGATCACGAAAAACGAGAAGCGCGGGCACGTACACGAGCGCATTCGCAAGAAGTTGCAGGGCACGGCGGAACGTCCGCGGCTCAATGTGTACCGTTCGCTGAATCATATCTACGTCCAGGTGGTTGACGACCTGAGCGGGAAGACGCTGGTGTCGGCCAGCACTGCCGAAGGAAAGAAGGAAGATCGGCGGACGGGCGGCAACGTGGCTTCCGCAAAATCGGTCGGCAAGACTATCGCCGAGCGGGCAAAAGCGAAAGGCGTGACCAAGGTCGTGTTCGATCGCGGCGGATACATTTACCACGGTCGAGTGAAGGCGCTGGCAGATGCGGCGCGCGAAGCAGGACTTAAGTTCTAAGATCAGCTTCTAGCTTTTAGCTTCTAGCCAAACCCATTCTGGTAGCTAGAGGCTAGGAGCTGGCAGCTAGAAGCTAGGTTTATCAATGCCAACAGTGATCAAGAAACTCGATGCAGGCGCGTACCAACTGAAGGATCAAGTAGTGGCCATCAACCGCGTGACCAAGGTGGTCAAGGGCGGAAAGAATCTTTCCTTTGCCGCGCTGGTAGTGGTGGGAGATCCGTCGGCGGGAGTGGTGGGCTATGGATCCGGCAAGGCCAAAGAAGTGCCGCAGGCCATCCGAAAGGGGATCGAATCGGCGAAGAAGAACCTGATGAAGGTGAATCTTACGCAGACCAGCATTGCGCATTTGGTGCTGGGGCGCTACGGATCGGGCCGAGTGTTGCTGAAGCCGGCGCCGGAAGGCACGGGCGTAATTGCCGGCGGCGCAGTGCGTGCCGTGATGACTTCGGCGGGAGTGCAGAACGTTCTGACCAAGTCGATTGGGACGACTAATCCGCACAACGTGATCAAAGCGACGTTCGATGCTCTGAAGCAATTGAAGAACCGGGAGAGCGTGGCGACTCTGCGGGGCAAGGTCGCGCAAGAACTGTAAGAGCAGCGGCCACTGGTCAGTGACCATTAGCCGGCAAGATCAAAGGCCATTGAGGTTTGAGATGACGGCGAAGAAGACGAATACGGGAGGCGGGAAATTGCACCTGAAGTGGGTGCGCTCCGCGATCTGTGCCCCGGTGAAACAGAAGCGGGTAATCAAAGGGCTGGGATTTACCCGGCTGAACCAGGTCATTGAGCGTCCGGACACGCAGGCGATTCGCGGGATGGTGGCGAAAGTGCCGCATCTGGTGGAGTTTGTAGAGTAGGGGCGGGCGACCGAGCCGTGAGCGAGTTGCTCATAGCTAATAGCTCAGGGCTGAGAGCTTAATTATGAATTTATCGAATATTCACGCACCGAAGAAGGCCACCGAAAAGCGCAAGCGCGTGGGACGCGGTATGGGCTCGGGGATGGGAAAGACCTCGACCCGCGGGCACAAAGGACAGCGTTCGCGTACGGGATCGCGCATGATTCGCGGCTTTGAAGGCGGCCAGATGCCGCTGCACCGCCGCATGCCTAAGCGCGGGTTCACCAACATCTTCCGCAAGGAATACAGCATCGTGAGCCTGGAGCGGCTGGCGGAGCTGGGCGAAACCACGATTAATCCCGAGGTGCTGCGCAAAGCCGGCGTGATCAAGACCAAGCATCCGGTGAAGATACTGGGCGATGGCGAATTGACTGTGGCGCTGAACGTGAGCGCGCACAAGTTTTCCAAGTCCGCGCAGGAAAAGATTACCAAGGCAGGCGGCAAGGTCGAGGTGTTGCAGTAATGTTTGAGAAGCTGGCGAACATTTTTCGGATTCCGGATCTGCGCAAGCGGATCCTGTTTACGCTGGGGATGCTGTTTGTTTACCGTCTTGGCGGACACCTTCCAACCCCGGGCATCGACACCCTAAAGCTCGAGCAGTTTTTTACGCAGGGAAGCACGAGCGGCTCGCTGCTGGGATTTGTGGACCTGTTCTCCGGCGGGCAGTTGCGCCGTATGACGATTTTTGCGCTGGGCATCATGCCGTACATCACGGCATCGATCATTCTGCAGTTGCTGACGGTAGTGTATGAACCGTTGGCCAAACTGCAGAAGGAAGGTGAACTGGGGCGCAAGAAGATTACGCAGTGGACGCGCTACATCACGGTGATTCTGAGCGCGGTGCAGTCGTTCGGAATTGCCATCGGCCTGGAAAAGGGCGGCTTTGCGCTGAGTCCGGGTTGGGGATTCCGGCTGATGACCATGCTGACGCTGACCACGGGCAGCGCGTTCATTATGTGGCTGGGCGAGCAGATCACAGATCGCGGCGTGGGCAATGGCATGTCGCTGCTGATCTTTGCCGGTATTGTGGTCGGACTCCCGCGCGGAGTCGTCGACCTGGTGGAGAAGGCGAAGAACGCTTCGTGGGGAGCGGTCACGTTCCCGCTGATGGTGTTCCTGCTGGTTTTCATGGTCGCAGTCGTGGGCTTCATTGTGTACGTGGAGCGCAGCGAACGGCGAATTCCGGTGCAGTACGCCAAGCGCGTAGTGGGACGAAAGGTAATGGGAGGGCAGTCAACCCATCTGCCGCTGCGGGTGAATGCAGGCGGCGTTATGCCCGTGATCTTCGCGTCATCGATCTTGACCTTGCCGCAGACGATCGGTTACGGGATGCGGAACAATCGCTATTTCGCGGATCTGTTCCGGATGCTGGGATGGGGCGAGCCGCTCTACACTTTGCTGTATGCCGTCGGCATCATTTTCTTCGCGTACTTCTACGTATCGATCGTGTTCAACCCGAGCGAGGTTGCCGATAACATGCGAAAGTACGGCGGGTTTATCCCAGGCATTCGTCCGGGTAAGCGGACGGCGGACTTCATCAACGAGGTGTTGACGAGGATCACGCTGGTCGGCGCGCTGTACCTGATCGTGATTTCATTCATTCCGGAATGGATGATCACGGGTATCCACCTCAACCATCTGCCGGGAGCAATGGGCCGATTTTTTGAAGGATTGCCGAACTGGGTGACCAACGGTTTGGGCGTGAGCTTTTATTTTGGCGGAACGTCGCTGCTGATTGTAGTGGGTGTCGCGATGGATACGGTGACGCAGATTGAAGCGCAGCTGATCATGCGGCACTATGACGGATTCACGCCGCGCAGCGGGCGGATTCGCGGACGCCGCTGGTAGGAGCGGGTGCAGTAGAGGCGGAGCTGGCTACGTTTCTGCCGAATGTTTTGTGGGGGTTGCTGCACCTCGGCAATGCTTGGCGCCGGGGAGACTGAGCTCGGGAGGCTTTGTCCAAGCCGATGGCGCAGGAAACCTCATGTGCAGTCGGTCCCATTGTGCTGCTTGGACCGCCGGGTGCCGGGAAGGGCACTCAGTCCAAGCGAATCATGGAGCATTACGGCGTCCCGCAGATTTCAACGGGAGATCTGCTCAGGGAAAACGTGGTCCAGGGCACCGATTTGGGCAAGGCGGCCAAAGCGGTGATGGCCCGGGGCCAGCTGGTTTCCGACGATCTGGTCTGCAACATGGTCCGGCAACGACTGCTGCTGCCGGATACGACACGCGGGTATATTTTGGACGGATTTCCCCGGACTGCGGCCCAGGCCGGGTGGCTCGACGCGTTACTCGAGCATGAGCTCTTTGATAAACGGTGTCCGACACGAAGCTGGCCGATTGTGATCCGCCTCGAGGTCGACTATAATCAGTTATTGCTCCGTATTACTGGACGACGCTCTTGTCCCACCTGTGGACGGATTTATAACGTCCATTTCCAGCCGCCCCGAACGGATGAAGTTTGCGATGAAGCGCACGGGACCAAGCTGGTAGCCCGCAATGATGACCGGTTGGAAATCATTCAGCCACGACTCACGGCGTTTCAGGAGCAGACCAGGCCGGTAGCGGATTACTACCAGCACACGGGCAGGCTGATCTCGGTCAACGGCGATCTTCCGGTGGACGATGTGACCGAGCAGATTTACCGGATTCTGGAAGATCATCGCGCGTAAGAACGAATGGCAATCGTCTGCAAGTCGGCAAGCGAGATCGAAAAAATGCGGCGCAGCGGCCACATCGTGCGCCAGCTTCTCGATTACCTGAAGGCCATGGTAGCGCCGGGCGTGACGACGATGGATCTGGAGCGGGCCGCCGAGGCCAAGATCAAGGAACTCGGGGCCAAGCCGGCGTTTAAGGGCTATTACGATTATCCGTGTGTGCTGTGCACGTCAGTGAACGAAGAGATCGTGCACGGGATTCCTTCTGAAAAACGGGTGCTGAACGAAGGCGACATCGTATCGATCGATTGTGGCGTGGTGCTCGACGGCTACTACGGAGACGCGGCGATCACAGTGCCGGTGGGAAATGGACTGAAGCCGGAGATCAAGAAGTTGCTGGAAGTGACCGAGGCTTCCCTGTATCGAGGAATTCAGCAGGTGCGGATCGGCAACTCGGTGGGAGATGTTGGCGCGGCAGTGCAGGAGCATGTTGAAGCCGCCGGATTCAGCGTAGTACGTGAGTTTGTTGGTCACGGGATCGGGACACGGTTGCATGAAGAGCCGCAGGTTCCGAACTACGGCGCTCGCGGTCACGGAGCGAGATTGCGAGAGGGAATGGTTCTCGCGATTGAGCCAATGGTGAACTTCGGCAAGCCCGAAACCAAGGTTTTGGGCGACAAGTGGACGGCAGTCACCGCGGACGGCAGTTGTAGCGCGCATTTTGAGCATTGCGTAGCGGTGACCAAAGATGGGCCGGTGATTTTGACGCAGTGAGCCGTGAGCTATGAGCAGTGAGCTATGAGCAACGGCTAAACTTTTGAAGTTCGAGCAGGAGCTGAGTGGAATGCCTAAGGGTTTGCTCACCGCTCATAGCTCACAGCTAAGGGGTCGATGAGCAAAGAAGACGCGATTGAAGTCATGGCGGTGGTGCTGGAACCACTGCCCAATGCGATGTTCCGGGTTGAACTGGAAAACAAGCATCAGGTGCTGGCGCATGTTTCCGGCAAGATGCGCAAGAATTTCATTCGCATTCTGCCGGGAGACAAGGTCGCGGTCGAGCTTTCGCCTTACGACCTGAATCGCGGACGAATCGTTTACCGGTACAAATAGTTTGCTGAAGGCTGAGAGCCGACGGCTGAAGGCTGGGTTATGAAGGTACGGGCATCAGTAAAGAAGATTTGTGACAAGTGCAAGATTATCCACCGCAAGGGTGTGGTGCGGGTGATCTGCGTGAACTCGAAACAT
>QHVR01000806.1:703-2199 GCA_003223595.1 Acidobacteriota bacterium | reverse complement strand
CTAATCCGGTCGGCCCGTACGTTCCCAAGCATGTGGCCGATCCCAATCTCGCCAACACGGCGCGCATCGACCAGCTCATGCACGACGGGAAGCTCTATCTTTCTCTGAACGATGCCATTGCGCTCGCGTTGGAGAACAATCTCGACATCGCCATTGCGCGTTACAACCTCAATATCGCTGACACAGACGTGCAGCGGGCCAAAGCCGGTGCTCAGATTCTTGGCGTCAATCTCGGCGTAGTGCAGAACACGCCGGGCGGCGGCGTAGGTGGCATCGGAACGCAGGTGGGTACCGGTACTGGTGGCACTACCCTCGGAGCGGGCGGAGCAGGCGCAGGCGCCGGTGGCATCGTCGGTTCCACCGCGGGCGGACTTTTCGGCCCTCCCATCACCAGCTTCGACCCGATCATTACCGGAACTTTTCAGAGCGATCACGCCAGCTTCGTTCCCACCAGTCCTTTTCAAGGGACCTTTCAGGGAACTACGACCGCAAACTTCCAGTATCTCCAGGGCTTTCATTGGGGAACGAATGTTTCCGTGGGCTTCAACAATAGCCGGGTCACCAGCAACAGCGGATTCCAGTCCGTAAGCCCGGCTCTGAACTCCGGCTTCCAATTCAGATTGACCCAGCACCTTTTGCAGGGCTTTGGATTTCCAGCCAACACTCGCTTCATCCGCATTGCAAAGAACAACCGTGAGTTGTCCGATGTGGCTTTCCGCTTGCAAATCCTCACGACCGTGGACCAGATCGAAAACATGTATTGGGATCTCGTCTACGCCTATGAGAACCAGCGCGTGAAGCAGGAATCTTTAGCCTTCTCCCAGAAGACACTGTCGGACACGCAAAAACAGGTGGAGATCGGGAGCCTTGCGCCCATTGAAGCGGTGCGTGCGCAGAGCACGGTGGCCGCGGACCAGCAGGCCCTGACGGTGGCCAAAACCAATCTTCAATTGCAGCAGCTGGTCATGAAGAATGCGCTCAGCCGTACTCTGCACGATCCCGTGCTCGCCAAGGCGGACGTAATTCCTACCTCCACCATGGAGGTCCCCGAAACCGAACAGATTCAGCCGACCGAAGACCTGGTCAACGAGGCTCTTCATCATCGCGCTGAACTGGTTGAAGGCAGAATCCAGCTGAACAGCCAGGAACAGAGCAATAAAGCACTGCGCAGCAGTTTGCTGCCGACCCTTGACGCGTTCGCTTACTACGGCGGCTCTGGCTTGGGAGGCTCGCAAAATCCCCGCAGCGTTTGTCAGACTCCCGATCAACCTTTCTGCGCCAGCCAAACTCCTGATCCGGCTCTGAACCAGTTTCCGCTGACTCCGTCGGTTGGGTACGGCTCAACTCTGAATCAACTCGTCAATTCCACCGCCCCGGACAAAGGGCTCGGGCTGCAGCTCAATATCCCGCTGCGCAACCGCGCCGCCCAAGCCATTCAAGTACGCGGAGAATTCGAATTCCGCCACGCCGAGATGGCATTGCAGGAGACGGAATAC
>QHVR01000806.1:0-671 GCA_003223595.1 Acidobacteriota bacterium | reverse complement strand
GCAAAACCAGGCCAGCGTGGCTTCCGCGAGAGCAGCCGTGGACTATGCCAAGCAGTCACTGGAAGCCGAGCAAAAGAAATATCAGTTCGGCACCTCGACCACCACCGCCGTTCTGCAGACGCGCAGCGCCTTAGCCACGTCGGAATCGACTCTGATGTCCGCCATGGCTGCCTATGAGAAGGCCCGCGTCGAACTCGATCGCGCTGTCGGCAATCTGCTCGACCACGCAGGCATCAGCATCGACGACGCCGCCCGTGGCCAGGTCACGCGCATGCCCAACGCTCCCTATGTGGCTCCGCGCAAAGATCTGCCCGCAGACCAGCCCGGAACCCAAACGCCACCACAACAACCCCAACAGCAATAAAGCACGTGTAGGGGCGGACCCATTGGTCCGCCCTGAACCACCCCGGACCAATGGGTCCGGGGCTACGTGTTTCTGTCTGCTCACAATTCTTTACAATGCCGCCGCACTCCCCCCAAACTTCTCCCGCTAAGATTGAATGACATGCGCAAGGATTGCATCCAACACTGGCATTGCCCGGTCTGATCCTCCAACGCTTTCCCGCTATCTTGCAAGGAGAACCTTATGCTCGTACCGCGTCCGCTTTCTGCAGTCGCTTTGCATGTCTTCTGCGCCCTTCTGATCGCCACCTGCGCCCTGGCGCAACAGG
>QHVR01000805.1 GCA_003223595.1 Acidobacteriota bacterium | reverse complement strand
ATCTTGTCCAAATCTGCGCGCGACAGATAGCGTCCGTTCACAACCACCCCCGCAATCTTCTGTGTGTTGCGGATGTCCTCCAGCGGATTCGCATCCAGCAGCACCAGATCGGCGAGCTTTCCTTTCTCGATCGAACCCAACCGATCTTGCATGCCGAGAAATTGTGCGGGATTTAACGTCGCAGTCTGCAGCGCTTCCAGCGGCGTGAAACCGGCTGCTACAAACCGCTGCAACTCCTGGTGCAGGCTGAACCCGGGGAACACATACACGCCGGGTGGCGTATCGGTCCCGGCAAGAAACGGAATCGAGGCCTTGTGCATCGCCTTCACGACCTCGAGTTCTTTATCGACGAAGCGCTTGCGAGTAGAGAAGTCGTCGGTATTGTCCTGCATGATTTCTTTGGTAAAGCGCTTCCAGGTGACATCTTTCCAGTAGGCTGGAACGTACTTGGCGAGCGGATCGTGCGCAGTGTCGTTCAGCTCCAGCAGATTTCCGCCGCGTTCCCAGACTAGCGTAGGGCACTGCCACGTCTGGTTTTTTGCCAGCAGCGCAAACAGCGCTTCTGCGCGTTTGGGATCGTATGTCGAGAGAAATTTGCCTTCGGTCTTTCCGCCTTTGAGGAACTCATCTTTCAGCGGCGAACTGCCTTCAAAAATTCCGATCAGGTGCTCGAAACTTTTCTGCCCGGCATTGGACATCTCCGACGCGCGTACCGAGTCAGGCACGTGGCCGACGAAAGTGATCCGCTGCTTTTTGGCTTCGTCGGCAATGGCGAAGACCGCCTCCCGCGGAATCAGCGACTGCAGCTTGATGAAATCCGCGCCGCGCTGTTTCAGATCGTCCACGGCCCGCCGACCGTCTTCCGGAGTCTTGATCGCAATCGAAGTGGGGAATCGCGGCTGCGGTCCGTCGAGCATTGGCCCGGACATCACAATGCGCGGTCCGATCAATGTCCCGGCGGAAATCTCTTTGCGCCACTGTTGCAGCGTCTCCAACTCCCCGCCCATATCCCGCACCCCGGTAATTCCGTTGGCGATGAACAGCGGCAGCGTGACCTCCTTCCCGCGCGGAAACCAATTGTCCCAGAGTCCGGGAATCAGATACTTCCCCGTGCCATTCACCTCGACTCCGCGCTCTTTGTGCTTGGGCAGCGTGGAATCGCGGATATCCTCGATGGCTCCCTTGCGCACCGTTACAGTGCGATGAAGCTGCGGCGGGCCTCCGGTCGTGTCGATTATTGTGACATTGGCGATGGTCACAGTTCCCGTGGCCGGGGATTGTGCAAGACAGATCGATGCCAGGCTGAGCAATGCCAGGCTGAGGAGAATGCGTCTCATTGAGTTGAGATGTTAGGGTGCGCGAGGCGCTTCGTCAAAGAAGAGTCGCGAAAAAGTCGAGCTGCGCTCGACCGGGACAGCCTGACAGGCTGTCCCTACATGGGCTCGGCGAAGATCTAATTGTGGATGTGCGGGCTCTGGGCGGGATTGCGATGTCCTTGCCTCGGCTCCTTCACGACCTTCACATCGAAGTTGACCGGCAGAGTCTTAGGGGGGAAACACTGCGCGTTGTCGCAGGCCTGGTATCGCAGTGTCCCGCGCATGGCATATTTTCCCGGCACCACCGAACTCAATGGATGCACTGCCACCTTGATAGTGAAATCGCCGCTGTACACGCTCAGCTTTTCGTCAGGGGAGAAAGGAAAAGCCACATCCTTGCCCGGCGGATACACAATTTTCCCCAGGACGATATCGGTTGGCGGATCCATTTTCAAGCCAGTGGCAATCAGGAACTCGGATTTGGGCTTGTTCGAATTGATGTGAAATCCGGGCGCGACGCGGAAATCAAGATCCACCATGGTTTGCTTTGTTCTCTGCGTTGTCACCAGCCCAACCGGAACCATGGAAACCGAAGGCGCTTTGCCCGATTGCGCCAGGGCAGTGGCAGCCAGCAAGCTGAAAACGCAAACTGCGCGTCGAGGATGCCGTCGCCATGCCATTGCTTTATTCATCGTAAGACCGATGCGAGCGCGTTCCTATTGTCACTTCTGAGCCGGGAGGGCCGCCGATGCCGTACTGCTCGGAGCCGCGCCGGGCTCGGTATTGAGCGCCTTCTTGATGGCATCCTCGATCTCGCCGCGCCCTTTCAGGCCAATAATCCGCTCCACGATCTTGCCATTTCGCCCGATGAAGAAGCTTTCGGGCAGCGCCGGAACTCCGCCGTACGCGTCCCCTACCGCCTCCTTGCCGAGAAGCACCGGGTAGTTCACTCCCATATCTTTGGCGAACTTTTCATTGGCGAACTTTTCAATGTCATCCTTGCCCGAGTCATCCATGGCGATCCCCACCACCTGCAGGCCCTGCGAGCCATATTCCTTCTGCAACTCCACCAGCCAGGGAGTCTCGATCTTGCACGGTCCGCACCAGGTCGCCCAGAAATTCAGCAGCACAGCCTTGCCTCGCAGGTCAGACAAACTCATGTTCTTGCCGTCGAGACTTTCCAGCGTGAAGTTGGGCGCCTGCGTAGATTTGCCCAGGATGTGCGGTGGCTCTCCTCCGCTGCGGCGCGCCATGTGAAATCCGGCATAGAGCATGGCAGCTGCAACCACCGCCACTACGAGCAGCGCAAGCGGATTGCGCCCGCCGTTGTGCGACGGTGCTGGAACTGGCGAATTGACATCAGGCGAATTGAATTCAGGACTGCCGCCCGGCATGCCCGGTTGTTGCGGTCCTTCCGGTTGTTCAGGAACTGACATAGTGCTCAATCCTCATTACAGTGCAAATCGATTCAAAAATGAGAGCCAGCTGGAAATCAGGGTGAAACGCCCCATCACCAGCAGAATCCCCAATGCGATCAACAGACCGCCGGAAGCAACTTCCAGCGCGTGCATGTGCGAGCGGAAGCGTCCATAAAACTTCAGAAAGCGCTCCATCAACAGGGACGTCAGCAGAAACGGCACCGCCAGCCCCAGCGAGTACACGGCCAGCAGCAGAATTCCTTTCACCAGCGTGTCCTGCTCGCTGGCCAGCGCCAGAATCGCGGTAAGGATCGGGCCCAGGCACGGCGTCCACCCAAACGCAAACGCGAAGCCAATGACGAATGCTCCCAGCGGTGTGCTGCTGCCCTTCAGTCCATGCAGGCGCGTGTCCTGCAAAAGCCACTTAATCTGGAAAATCCCCGTCAGATGCAGCCCGAAAATAATGATCACCACGCCCGCCACGATCGACAGCGTGTGCTTGTATTGCGCCGCCAGTTGCCCGATTTCGGTGGAGATTGCTCCCAGGGTTACGAACACGACGCTGAACCCCAGGATAAATCCAACGGAGTTCACCATGACCCGCCGCATTAATTGCGATTGCGGCGACTTTAATTCTTCCACTCCGACTCCCGAGATGAGCGACACATAGCCAGGCACCAGGGGCAGCACGCATGGTGACAAAAACGAGATGAGCCCCGCGACAAATGCGGCGATCGGCAGTGGAAGGCTGGTCATTCGTCTTTATTGTACCCCTCTGTCCTTCTTACCTGATCAGACGCGCGGCAAGGCATTTAGTTGCAGACTAGCTGTTTCTAACGCTTGGGACGCCTTTTCGAGGGAGCGGGAGCGCCGGGAGTGGCCGGGTGCGTCGGCGAGGCCAGCGGCGCCATCTGCTCTGAAGAGTCCACCAGTTTGCGGAAAACTCCGGTCGGAACCGTCGCTACCACCTCGGCCCGGTTATCGTCATGGCGCACCTTCAGGCTGTCGAACAAGACTTTGAGATCGGCGTCAGAGCCGGGCGATCCCACCGATTCCTCTGCGCTATGAAACATGGAGACGAAAATGCCGAGTTTGTCGGCAATGGCCTGCGCGTCTTCTTTGCTGTCGGTAGAGGCCTCCGCCCGCAGATGCAGCACTCCAGTACGCAGCGGAAG
>QHVR01000804.1:3317-4594 GCA_003223595.1 Acidobacteriota bacterium | reverse complement strand
TCGCCGACGATCGATCTGTGCGGAATCATTCTTCCCGATTCTGGCCACCTGCAGGAAGAAGATGCCGCGTTCTACAACAAGGTGAACAAGTCGAAGCACACCCCGGCGTTGCCACTGTACACGTTTGAAGAGGCGCAGGACGCGCTGCAGTACTTCAAACCGGTAAAGGTTGGGGAATCGGTTCATTTATCGTCCGAACTGTCGTTCCGCTTCGTGCCTGCCGCACACATTCTGGGTTCCTGCATGGCTGAGATTTCGTTGCGAACGAATGGCGTCACGCGCTCTTTGCTGTTTACCGGCGACATCGGACGCGTGCGCGATCATAAAGTCGCGCCGGGGAAGGTGGTGCACTCCGGGCCAGCCGAAGGGGAAACGGCCGACTTCCTCGTCATGGAATCCACCTACGGCAACCGCGTGCACCCGAAAGAAGATCCCTTGCCGGAGCTTGCAACCTTAATCACTAATACGGCAAAGCGTGGCGGCAGTGTCGTGGTCCCGGCGTTTGCCATCGAGCGCACGCAGAAATTTGTGTTCATCCTCAAGCACCTGATCGAATCCGGCCAGATTCCCCGGATTCCGGTTTTCTGCGACAGCCCGATGGCCATCAAGGCAGTCGAGATCTTTCTCAAGCACGACGAGGAATACAGCGAAGAAACACGCGAGATGATTCGCAAGTACGGTTCTCCGCTGACTTGGCCGGGCTTCATCTTCGCATCCACGCCGGAGGAGTCGAAGAAGATCAATGCCAATAGCATGCCATCCGTCATTATTTCGTCCAGCGGGATGGCGACCGGCGGACGCATTCTGCATCACCTGGCGCAGCGTTTGCCCGATCCCAGGAATCTGGTTCTGTTCATCGGCTTTCAGGCGCCGGGCACGCGCGGATTTGCCATCAAGAGCGGCACAGACGAAATCAAAATTTTCGGCGACTACGTCCCCATTCGCGCCCAGATCGCCGCGCTGGAGCAGTTCAGCGACCACGCCGATCCACCGGAGTTGCTGGAATGGCTACGCACGTTTCGAAATCGCCCGGAGACCACATATTTGGTGCACGGCGAGCCCGTCGCATCGCAGCAGTTGCGCGAAAAAATGAGAAAGGAATTGGGCTGGACAGTCGAGATCGCCAGCTATCTCGAAAAGATTGAGTTGCGCTGAACAGGTTCGGTAGACCGGGCAGGCTTTGGAAGAGCCAAACTTCGCGTCAAAACTGCGAACTGAAGTGAACCAATGCCGCTAGCTTTGCTGCTGCCGCCCCTGCATCGATGGACTTGGCAGCA
>QHVR01000804.1:1978-3288 GCA_003223595.1 Acidobacteriota bacterium | reverse complement strand
CATTCAGCAGAACAACATCCCGGCGTGCCGACTTCTCTCCGCCCAGCACTGCGCGAATGATTTCCGCATTCTCCTCCGTATCGCCGCCTGCAATCTCCTGCAGCCTCGCCGGCTTCATCCCGAATTCTTCCGGCTCCACTTCGTAGGTTCTCACCAAACCTTCGCGAGCCTCCGCAATGCGCGTTTTGCCGGTGATCGTAATCTCATCCAGTCCATCCAGTCCGTGCACAACCAGCGCCCGCCGCAATCCCAGCATGCTGAGCGCCTCCGCGAGTTTCTCCACCAGATCGAGCGAGTAGACGCCCACGACCTGCCCCGAAGCGCGCGCCGGATTGGTCAGCGGCCCAAGCAGGTTGAACATGGTGCGCATCTTCAATTCGCGGCGCACTCCCTGGACTTGTTTCATCGCGGGATGCAAATTTGGAGCAAAAAGAAAGCAGATACCGATCTCGCGCAAGCATTGAGCCGAACGCTCGGGCGACAGCTGGATGTTGATTCCCAATGCCTCAATGACGTCCGCCGAACCGCACTTCGAGCTGATGCTGCGGTTTCCGTGCTTGGCCACGCGTACACCTGCGCCGGCAGTAACGAGCGCAGTGGCGGTGGCATCTCCTCCCGTGCCGCTGGTATCGATTAGGGAGTCGTTCTCGCATTCCTCGGCAAGCGCCTCGCGACCTGTGCCGGTAACTGCCAGGGCCTCTGCCGGAGCGATCGGCAGGGGCGCGGCCGCGGCGCGGATCGCCTCCGCAAATCCGACAATCTCCTCCACGGTCTCGCCCTTCATGCGCAAGGCAATCAGCAGAGCCGCAATCTGGGCGTCGGTACACTTCCCCGAAAGCACTTCCGCCATGACGTCGCGAGCTTCGGCGCGATTCAGCGATTCACTGTGATTGGCCAGCCGATGCAGCGCGTCAAGAATCATGGTTCAGGCGAGATTGTAAGCGATGCGAACCGGATATCAGTACTCAAATGTCAGCGCTGGAGTTCTCGATCGATTCCTCCGGCGTCGCCCCGGACTGCCGTTTCCGGAAGTAGTCGCGCCAGTCTTGCGGGAGCGCCGGAGTCGCAATGGCGCTTTCCAGGAGTCGAGCGTTGTACTTGTCTTCCGCAAACAGCCGGTTCATCTGCGCGATGTCGATAGCCCGCGGTTCTCTGCTCAGAAACTCGAACGAGTCTCCGGCAGCCACCATCCCTTCCTGCTCCACGGAAAAGTAAAATCCGCTGCGGCCGCTGCGCAGAAATCTCCCGAGAATGTCACTGCGATGGAATTTCACAGCCAGCTTGTAACAGGGAATTCGCGGTTGGCGGAC
>QHVR01000804.1:0-1779 GCA_003223595.1 Acidobacteriota bacterium | reverse complement strand
TGAGCCATTGACAGGTTTCTTGAAGATGCCGGTGCTGATCGTGGCGCCGTTGTAGAGAGCCAGCTGTGG
The DNA here is from genome assembly GCA_003223595.1 of Acidobacteriota bacterium. Lineage (GTDB taxonomy): Bacteria > Acidobacteriota > Terriglobia > Terriglobales > Acidobacteriaceae > Sulfotelmatobacter. The sequence goes on along the minus strand of QHVR01000804.1, from coordinate 1,710 downwards.
TCGAGCGACGTTCAGCGAAATCAGCTTCATCGATTTCTCCATGTATCGCATTTTGATGTGCAGATCGCAGAAATGACACAACATTGTTCCCGCAAGTTCCGGTTGCACCCTCGTCCACCCTGCGACTCCGTTTGCCGTACTCCGCCCAGTTCTATAAAATCAGAAGTTTGCTGCCCGCAACGCCGCGCCGCAAGCTGGGTCCTCCCGAGTGATCACGGAAGAGTCATCATTATGAAAATTCATGAGTATCAGGCAAAGGCAATCTTAACGAAGTATGGTGTCACTGTACCCCGCGGATCGATGGCCACGTCGCGCGAAGAAGCGGAGTCGGTCGCGAAGGATTTGTTGAGCTCCGGTTCCAGCGGAGTGGTCGTCAAAGCGCAAATTCATGCTGGAGGCCGAGGCAAAGCCGGCGGCGTGAAGATTGCCAAATCGGTTGACGAAGCCGCCGACCTCGCGGGCAAGATGCTGGGCATGAAGCTGGTCACGCATCAGACCGGCCCCGAAGGGCGCATCGTGCGCCGTTTGCTGATTGAAGAAACGCTGCCCATCGAGAAGGAACTTTATCTCGGCATTCTGGTGGATCGCGCCGAAGGCAAGCCTGTATTCATGGCGTCGGCCGCTGGTGGCATGGAGATCGAAGAAGTTGCGGCAAAAAATCCCGACGCCATCCTGAAGCAGCACATCGATCCCGGCATGGGTCTCGAAGGCTTCCAGGCACGCAAGATTGCTTTCAAGCTCGGCCTGAATGCCAAGCAGATCAACCCGGCAGTGCAGTTCCTGACCAGTCTTTACAAGGCGTTTCTCGACACCGACGCCTCGCTGCTAGAGATCAATCCCTTCATCACCACGACGGACGGGCGTCTTTTCGCGCTCGATGCGAAGATCAACTTCGACGATAACGCCCTGTTCCGCCACTCCGATCTCCGCGAACTGCGCGACATCACCGAAGAAGATCCGCTGGAAGTCGAGGCTTCAAAGTACAGCCTGAATTACATCAAACTCGACGGCAATGTGGGCTGCATGGTCAACGGCGCCGGTCTGGCCATGGCCACCATGGACATCATCAAGTATGCCGGAGGGATGCCTGCCAATTTTCTTGACGTTGGCGGAGGAGCCAGTTCCGAGCAGGTGGCGCACGCCTTCGAGATTCTGCTCAGCGATAAAAACGTGAAAGCGGTGCTGATCAATATTTTCGGTGGCATCCTGCGCGTGGACACGCTGGCCACCGGGGTAGTCGAAGCCGCACGCAAGACCAACATCAAACTGCCGATCGTGCTGCGTTTGGAAGGAACTAACGTAGTTGAAGGAAAGAAGATCCTGATGAATTCAGGATTCAATTTCACGGTAACAGAAACCATGAAGGACGCGGCCGACAAGGTCGTAGCAGCCGCAGGCGGAAGCATGAGCGGCGCAGAGTGGCGATAGATACTCACCTCGAACCCTGTGGCCCTCTGTGTCCCCTGTGGTGAATGCTGTTAAGAAGCGAGGAATTATATGGCAATCCTAGTTGATAAGAATACGCGCCTGCTAGTGCAAGGCCTCACCGGCCGCGAAGGTACATTTCACGCCAAAGCGAGCGCGGCTTACGGAACAAAAATTGTAGGTGGAGTGACTCCCGGCAAAGGCGGCACCACGCATGAGGGCTGGCCAATCTTCAACACCGTGCAAGATGCCATTGATAAGACCGGCGCGAATGCCACGGTGATT
>QHVR01000230.1 GCA_003223595.1 Acidobacteriota bacterium | reverse complement strand
ACTGTCTTTTTTCTTATCGGCAGAGTCGGCGTGAACTTAAGTGCGAGGGAGATTCAGAAAAGATACGATCGCCGCCGAGATCGAGGAAATTCGATCGCGCTTCGCGCGACCACGAACGAGGCGTCCGGGGCTACATGCGCCCGGGCTACCGGGCGCCGGAATACAGTTCAGCGCTTTTGTTTCGCGTTCGCGATTAGGGTCTTCACTGCGGTACGGCAGGCGTCGCGCAATTCGGCGTCATGCCCATCCGGGAGTGACTTGTTGAGCAGGAGCATGGTCATGCCATGGAGCAGGGACCACAACTGCAGTGCTAGTTCGGTGTGATCGTCCGGCGTCCCTCCGAGCTCTTTCGCCGCCATCTGTTCGACCAGACCGAAGTTGGGCCGCGATTCGCGGATGGGCCGTCGCTGCTTGCCTCCTGTCCTGCGATTCAGGAGAGTCCCATAGGAATAGAACAGTTCATAGTCGTGAGGCGTCTTGAGAGCGAATTCTACGTATGTTTCCGCCATTTGTTGGAGGCTCTGCCCCTGCTCAAAGTAGCGCCGGAGGCGCGCCACAATGCGCAGCAGCAAACCGCGGATGAGATCTTCGCGGTTTTTGAATCGCCGGTAAACTGCCGGAGTATTGGTGCCCGCTGCCTGCGCGACCGCGCGCATGGTAAGAGCCTGCTCGCCGCCTCGGCGCCAGAGCACATCCGCGGCATGCAGAATGCGCCCTTCCAGTTCGGGGTCGGGTTGCCGGGGCATCTCTCCACCTCCAGGTTCGCGATATTACACCGCCGCGATTACGATTACAGTGTAAACATAACACCGTACAAGTGCGCGCTAAGCTCGGGTCGGCTTGCGAAAGAGCGCCCTTCCCCCAATGTGGCATTCTTGCCTCATCCCGATCCCCATAATCAACTTTTCTTTTTTTTATTTCGTTGACATCGTTAATGAAACGATGTATAACCACTCTACTGGTCAGGCATACCCCTGCAAATCTTCGCCTTACCGATTCAGGAGTGTAAGAGATGTGTGTAAATTCCAGCGACGCGGTTCAGCAGATGAACTCCGAGTTGCAGCACGCGCAACTGGAGCTGCTGAGCGCGCACTGCGCCGTGCACCAGCTTCGGCTGCATTACTCGGTCAACGAACTGGCCTGCTTTGGCCGGCGCGATGTGGTGCGCAAATCCGCCGAGGCTGCCAGTGCTTTGCATGATTTCTATTCGCGTATCGAGAGCAGCAGTTCGCAGTGTGAACCGCCGGCCAGTGTGCCCGAGCCTACGCCGGAACAGCTGGCCCAAGCCGTCGAGTGGCTTGCTTCCTACTTGCAGCAGCAGCGGGATTTACACTTGCCGGTGTGCAGTGGGCTGACGCCGCAGCACAAGTCCATGCTGCGCCCGCATTTTTCTTATCTCCTGCTAGAGAAGACTCGCGTGCTGGAGTTGCACGGTGCGCGCCTCTCTCCCCCGGAATTCTTCGCGCAAATCCGTGCGGCCGGCTTCGAACCGCCGGCGATCAGCCATATGGACTCGGTCACCTTTGGAGACGTGATTGTCTTCAATCAGCATGTGACGTTGCGCGCGTTATTTCACGCGCTGGTGCACTCCGCGCAAATACAGATTCTGGGATTGCGCCGTTACGCCGAATTGTGGGTGCAGAGCTTCGCTAAAACGAGAACGCATTTTACGGTGCCTCTGGAGGTCCATGCGTTTACGCTCTCTTCCAAGTTCCTGAGCCCGCTGACGGAAAAGTTTTCCGTCGAAGAACAGATTTTGCGCTGGAAAGACGAGGGACGCTACTAGCTCGCGAGATCTGTGAGCCATAGCGAATTTCCCCACGGCTTGAGTTGCCCTCCCCATCGCGGCAACGCGTAGGGACAATCCTTCGGGATTGTCCCTACGCGATAAAGCAGCGCGGCGCGCATCAGCCTCATCTAAAATCGAAGCAGGCGGATTTCATGGCTGACGACTCCATCACCATTTCTCCCGGGCCTCAATTCAAGACTGCGATGCTGCTGGCCATCGCTGCCGACGTGCTGCAACTCGCCGTGTTTCCCCTGTTCGTCGAGGGTGCGCTGTCGCCCGCTGACGATATTCTTGACCTGGGCATGGCTGCCCTGCTGACCAATCTTCTCGGATGGCATTGGGAGTTTCTCCCGACGTTCTTCGCCAAACTCGTGCCAGGAGTGGACCTCGTTCCTTTCTGGACGATTGCCGTCGTGAATGTCTGGCGAAAGGCCAAGCGCGATGCGGTCGCTATCGACCAGCACATGGGCGAACTGCCTACCGCGCACCTGCCGCAGAAGTGAGCGCGTAAAACGCCCCACGCCTTGCGATCCGCAAAACGTGGGGCGACCCCGGGTGCTGCTCATCATGTTGCTGTTATGCCGCTCGTCGCCGCCGTCCTTGTCTCGGCATACCCGCATCCCAATCGGTGGTGGCGATCACACCCAGTTCGTTGGCCGCTTGCGTGTAGAAGTACTTCGCCTCCGGCTCTCCCGCGAATCCGTGCATCATCGGTCCCAGCCCGGCCATCGTCATCTGCACCGCATCCATCGTGCCGTGCATTTTGAAATCGATGGGCTTCTTGCCATCGCCGTCGTAATCGGTCAGCATGGAAACTCCGGCGACCATCGATCCGTTCACAAATGCCGCTGCCGCGGCACGGCCTTTGCCGCGGACCGCAAACCATACACCCAGTCCCAGGAAATACGTGGTCACCGCCACATCGAGCCAGGCATGAACCCGGGGCGAGATCAGTTTTGGAGCACCGCGGAAGGCGTCCGGAATCGTGGTCTCATCAATGTCCATATCGTCGATCCGGGATTGCACCTGTCGCCCCATCTCTTTTACGTTTCCGGCAACCCGCGATCCCATATCGCTGACCCGGTCTGCGGCCTCGCGGGCATAGTCGGCTGCCTGATTTAAAGTGCTGTTCGCTTCTTGATTTTTTGTGTTCGCCATAGAGTTATCCACCTTAGGTCCGTGATAACAATCGCCGCCTATCACTGTCGATAGGGCGAAGCATGTAAGGAAATCACGCGTAAGGCGCAGTTCCCGGTCCGTCTATTCCTGACGCTGGAGACGGTCGCGCTTGGCCGTCCGTCGGCTGCAAAACAATCGAGCCGCAGTTCCACAACTCCACACCTGTAACAATTTGCTCCGATCTGCATTTGTTCTCACGCGGGGTCAAGCCGGGCACGATTTAGAATAGGGAGCAGAGTGCCGATCTACGAATATCAATGCCGCCAATGCGGCCATGGCTTTGAAATGCTGCGGCGCATGAAGGATGCGGACGCGGAGGTGGAATGTCCGAAGTGCCGGTCGACCGACGTTGAGCGGGAATTTTCGACGTTCGCGGCGGGCGGATGCGGGCCTTCCGGTTCGCGCGGCTTTACCTGAGCGCGCTAGAGGCGACCGGTCTGGTCGTTATAATAGCCTCAGACTCACCTGCTGGACTCGCGCCAGATCATTCACCACAGGGGACAGCGAGGTACACAGGCCTCGCTGCTCGTTCTTCTAGACCGGTCCCTGGCGGCGCCGCAACTGCATTGCGGCGAAAAGGAATAGCGCGGTGAGGATCAGGCCGATCCAGAGCCCGGGGCTGCTCAGGGTAGGGCTGTCGGCGATCATCGCGAGCATGCCTGTCGCTTTGCCGGAAGTCGCTGAGCCGCCTATACCGAAGCGATCGCCGATCAGATCACCAAAATGCGAGGTGTTGAACAGAATCTTCTCCAGGACACCGATCGCCAACGGTGGCAAGACCGCCCACAGAAATGTCCCGCGGCGCGCCCATGCCGAGACCAACAAAAACCAGCCATAGAACGGCGCATAGTAGAGCCCGTGTCCCACCACGAGATGGTTCAGCAGCGCGATCCACGTAATGCCCAAATTTAGATGCGAGAGCATAGCCAGGCTCTGGCCACCGGCCAGCAGGATCGCAGCAGTGAGCAGCAGCATACAAATCTGCAGAGCCACCGTGATCAGGAATGTGAGGAGGGGCAGCAGGAACAGCGGAATGGTCGCCTTCGAGAGCACGGTCATTGAATCTGATACTGGCAGCGACTTCCAGAAAAGGATGCTGCGGTCGCGCCTTTCCCCATGCAGCGCATCGAGACAGTAAAAAGCGGCGACGACCAGGGTGGTCGCCATCAAGGCCATTGCCGCAGTGCCGAACGTCTGCGCAAACATATCGCCCTGAGCCATGGGTGTCATCCCCGAGGCCTCACGCATTCTTGCCGGCAGGGAGATCGCGCTTACGAAGTAGCCCAGCAGGATTACGGCGGCGACGGCCAGCGGCGCAATATAAATGGAACGGCTCTCCCACACTTCGCGCTTTACCAACCAGTAGAAACGACGCGCGACTGAGATCTCGTTGTAGCTGCCTGCGCCGGATGCCAGCGCCGATTGAGGTATCGCATTGGATTGAGTGCTCATTCTGCTGCTCCTTGGGCCTGGCCTGGCTGTTTCCCGATCACCGCAACAAACAAGTCGGCAATACTTGGACTGCGCACCTCTCCCAGCGCGCTCAATGTCTCCCGATCCCTTCCATCGAATAGCAGGATGCTTCGGCCGAGGCCTTGCCGCTCGTGGAGCGGCTTGAGCGCGCGGGCCGCGTCCAGTTGCTCGGGACGCACCATCACCTCGAGGTAGCGGCCCTCGAACTCTTCCATACTGCAGTGGAGGACGATGCGGCCGCGGTCCATAAACATCAGGTCGGTGAGCACGTGCTCGATCTCTTCTACCTGATGGGTAGTGACGACGATCGTGCGGCTGCGGTCGAAGTAGTCGTTCAGCAGCGAATCGTAAAACTGCTTGCGGTAGAGAATGTCGAGGCCAAGGGTTGGCTCATCCAGCACCAGCAGTCTGGCATCGATGGCGAGGATGAGTGCCAGGTGCAGTTGCGCAACCATGCCCTTGGATAATTCCCGCACTTTGCTGGTCTGGCGAATCGTGGTCTTGGCGAGGAAGCCTTCCGCTTTCGCGCGATCGAATCGCGGATGCACGCCCGCAACGTAGTCCAGCACCTGCCAGACCCGTATCCAACGCGGCAGCACGGCGACATCGGCGATGAAGGAAACATCGCGCATCAGGCGGTCCCGCTCACGCCAGGGGTCGCGGCCCAGAACGTGCAGTTCCCCCTGGTACGGAGTGAGCCCCAGAATCGCGTTGAGCGCGGTGGTCTTGCCGGCGCCGTTCGGGCCAATGATTCCCAGAATGCGCCCTTCCTCGACCCGCATGTCGATGCCGTCCAGCGCCACCGTTTTCCCGAACGCCTTGCGCAGCGCGCGGGCTTCTATGCATGCCATCGTTTCAGCGCTCCCCTTTGCCGGACTTCGATCCGCGCCGTTTTCCCGCGCCGTTCAGCAGGTCCTCCGGCGTCAGTCCCAGCCGCTGAATGTTGGCCTGAATTCGCGGCCATTCTTCCGCCAGGAACTTCTGCCGTTCGCCCTGCAGCAACAGATTGCGCGCGCCCGTTTTCACAAACATTCCCAAGCCTCGCCTGCTCTCCACAAAATCTTCGTCGACCAGTTGCTGATAGCCCTTGAGAACCGTGAGCGGGTTGACGCGATATTCCGCCGCGACATTGCGCACCGAGGGCAGCGGATCGCCTTCCTTGAGCACGTCCTCCAGAATCATCGCGACCACGCGGTCGCGAAGCTGGCGGTAAATCGGCTGTTTGTCGTTCCACTCACGGTCCATCCTGATATCCAGATTGCCCTTGCGAAGGATACATCCTCATCTCGCGCGCTGCAGATCGAAGTGCGCGTGAATCGGCTTATCGCCCGGCGTCATGTAAGTCCAGTCCTCGAGGTGGTGATTGGCGTCAATCACCGTGAATACTGCGTGATTCATGTGCCGGAAATGTCTAAAAATTCGAACTCCACCTTCTTCCCGTCCGGCGACACTTTGCCTGCCATGCTTGGGCGGTTCCCCGCATCGCAGTAGTGCGTCAGCAACAGCTGGTCGTTCTCCCGGTACATCATGGTGACCGGGTGGTCATATTTTGTGGGATCGTCGGGATCTGTTGCGCCCTTCATCTCATGCACCAGCGCGTTTCCTCGCGACGTTACTCGTAACGAAACTTCCATATTTGCGTTTCCCATCTCGTGCTGCGGGGGATCTACGGTTACCCCGCCGAGCCATTTGCCAGCCAGGGTCTTCATGGTGTCAAAAGATTTGTCCGCTTCAGAGGGCGCGGCCGGCTTGGCCTCGGACTGGGCAAATGCCAGCGAAGCCAGGAACAGCAGAGTGATTACTAGCGTTGATTTCATACCAAGTCTCCTTCGATTGAATCGAGCGGCAGGACTGATCGCTGCCCTACAGCATTACTGTTATACTTAACTATAACACCAAATTAAAGTCAAGAAGTTTTTTGGTCATTGCTAAATTTTTGCTGCGCTGTAGATAAGTCGAATACAACCGCAGGTAAAAGGCTCTTCCCACCTCTCGCAATAGAGGCGAGACGTGGAGCACCCCCTGAAGTACGGATAGCTTTCTGAAGGTGTGCGGACAGTCACCCTCGGCGCAATGCACTTGTGATACAAAATTCAGTGGCTTTCACAGCGATCTCCGGCGCAGATTTTCCTCTCTTCCGGGGCTTGGCGGGTACTGCATGTTAAGGGCGTTCTTCGTCCACCTTTCCGAGAATCGTTCCCTGCGCAGATTTGCTGAAAGCTCTTCCATTGGACGCCGCATCTCCGGCCGTTTCGTTGCGGGCACCGAAATCGCGGATGCCGTTCGCGTAACCCAGACCGTCAACCGCGCTGGCATGAGCGTCAGCATCGACAACCTGGGGGAGAACGTCACTAACCCGGACGAAGCCCGGCATAGCGCCCAGCTATATCACCGGATTCTGGATGCGATTGTGGAGCATCAACTCACCGCGAACATCAGCCTGAAGCTGACGCACATGGGACTGGATGTCGATGAAGGCATGGCGCGGGATCTGGTCAGCGGTCTGGTGGCAAAGGCGGCGTCGATGAACCCCTCTGGATTTGTACGCGTGGATATGGAAGGGTCTCCTTACACGCAGCGCACGCTGGATTTCGTTCACGAACTGCATCGGCGGCCCGGCCACGCCAACAAAGTTGGGACCGTGATCCAGTGTTATCTGAAACGCTCCGAAAAAGATGTAGAGGATCTGCTGGCAGAAAAGATCCGCATTCGCCTGTGCAAGGGAGCATATAAAGAGCCGCCCAGCATCGCCTACGAGAGCAAGGCCGACGTGGACGCGAATTACATCAAGCTGATGAAGATGCTGCTGAAAAGCGACACCTATCACGGCCTGGCGACGCACGACGAGAACATCATCCGGCAGGCGCAGGCGTTCGCCACGCGGGAGAAGATTGCGCGCGATTCTTTTGAGTTCCAGATGCTGCATGGGATTCGGCGCGATCTGCAGCAGCAGCTGGTGAAAGACGGCTGGCGCATGCGCGTGTATATTCCCTTCGGCACGGAATGGTATCCGTATTTCATGCGGCGGCTGGGCGAGCGCCCGGCGAACGTGTTCTTTATCGCGCGCAATCTTCTCCGGTCGTAGATTTCACGATCACGCTGGTTCTAAGGCCAAGGTGCCATGCTCTGGCACGTCCGGGCCAATCCCACAGGCTCCGGTGATTGCTAGCATCGGGCTATGCATTACACCGCTCCCGCCGAACTGGTCGAAACCTTCTCGCTGTTCGTGTCCGGTGATTTGCCAGACAAACAAATCGACCTGGTACGAGGCGCGCTGACCATCGCTCGCACTGAGTATCCGCACCTGGAGATTGAAGAGTACGCGGCACGGATCGAGAGGATGGCGGCGCGCGCAGCTTCGCTGTCTCCGGCGTCCGACACGCAGAGTCTGATGGCTGCGGTAAACAAAGTTGTTTTCGATCAGGCGAATCTCAAGGGCAATCGGGAAGACTATTACGATCCGCGCAATTCCTTTCTGAACGATGTTCTGGATCGCGGCCTGGGAATTCCCATAACTCTTTCGATCATTTACATGGAAGTCGCAAATCGGGTTGGGCTGCCGTTGTCAGGGGTCGGAATGCCGGGCCACTTTTTGCTGAAGCATTATGGCGAAGACGGTCAGGAGAGGTTGATTGACTGCTTCAACCGTGGCGACATCGTGAGCCGGCAGGATTGCCAGATGCGTCTCGACGAAATCTATTCGGGCGAGATGAAGTTGCGTCCCGAATTTCTACATACCATCAGCCGGCGCCAGATTCTGACGCGCATGCTGAATAATCTGAAGACGGTGTATCTTTCCACGCGCAATTTCCGCAAAGCGCTGCCGCTTGCCGACCTGGTTCTGGTCATCTACCCGCGTTCCGCCGAAGATCTGAAGCAAAGAGCCCTGCTGCGCTACAGCATGGGATTGCAGACACTGGCGGGAGAGGACCTGGAGCAATATCTGAAGATGTCACCGAATGCTTCCGACGCGGAGGAGATCAAGCAAATGTCGCTCTCGATCCGGCGGATGATGGCTTTGAGAAACTGAAGAGCAGTTCTCAGTTCTCAGTTCTCAGCAAAGAGAAGCATTCTAGTTAGGCGTTTGCAAAGGCTTAGTGTCTGAATTTGTTGATTTGATTAGTCCGTTCAGAATTCGGCCTAACTCGGCTGCCTTTAGCAATAATCTTTCGGCTTGGTCGGACGACAGGTACGCAAGATCCTGCGCGATCATGATTTGTGTTTCGATTTCAACCAAGGAGCCTCTTGCGTGGCTGAGAAAGCGATGAAACTCTCGAGGCGAATAGTGTGCCTGGCCCTCCGCAATGTTGCTCGGTACTGATACTGCCGCTCGGCGCAACTGACTACTCAATCCATAAAGCTCTTCTCGCGGAAAGCCCTGGGTCGCTCGATATACCTCTCTGACGAACCCCATGCTCTTCTTCCACGCAATCAGGTCGCGATACGATTGGCCCATAGCGCACCTCATCGACCATGATCTCACTCGCGGTTCACGGGGACTAAAGATGGATCTGAAATTGGACTTCGGAAATCCCGAATCGGGAATGGCGCAGCATCGCGGAGAACGGAGAACTGACAACTGAGAACTGAGAGCCGCTTCCGCTACTCCTGCGATCCGCCTTCGCCGCCTGGCGGAGATAATGGCAAACGCGCTGCGTCGCGCATCAAGTCGCGCTCCGGATCCGAGAACATTCCCTTGTAACGGTCAGAGTTAATGACCTGTTCGCGCTGCTCTGGAGTCATGCCACGGAGGTCTTCTATCGCTGTCGTGACCACTTGCTTGCGATCGGGAGGTAGGGCGCGCAATTGGCCGAAGAGTTGTCGTGCCTCCTGCTTCTGGGCGGGGGTCAGGTGCTCCCAGGTTTCCATGCGATTCAGAACGCGCAATTGCTGCTGCGGAGGAAGGGTAGAAAAATGCTGCAGTCGCTCGCGCAGCTTTTGCTGCCGCTCGGCGGGCAAGCGGCGGAATTCGGGATCGTTTTGCAGCGCGCTCTCCTGCTCATCGGGCGGCAGATCTGCGTATCGCCGCAGCCAATCCCCGGCGTGACCGCGCGGCTGCGCAGGATTCGGCTGCGGACGGGATACTTCAGCGTGAGGTGCGGCAGGCGGCGGGGCCTGATGCTTTTGCGCGAAAGATGCAGCGGGAATCGCGAGCGCAATCGTCAAGTTGTAATTTCCCCGTTTCATTGCTGCACGCGTCCGTGAACTATTGCAACTGACCAACAAGCTTACGGGTTGGCCGTCACATCTTGCTGCAAGTCCATGTCGTCCAGCAAGTCGAAGTTGGCATACAGGTCGTGATTGTTGTCCAGAGTCTGCAGATCACCCACAGCGCTGCCCGGGTCTGCGTTTTGGGCCAGCATCGGCTGCGAGTTGTGAATGCGGGGACCCTGGCTGAAGAACAATCCCACGCCGATTCCGATGATTACGGTCAGGGCAGCCGCTATCACGGGTTGCCGGAACCACCGCATCGCCCAGCCCGCCTGCGGTTTGGCCATTTCCTCGCGCAGGCGAGCTTGCAAGCGCACGTCGAAATACGGCGATGGTTCCGGAACCTGCCACTCGTCGAGCAGCGCCATGGTTTCCTGCATCGCCTTGAATTGCTCAGCACAGCTGATACAACTGGCCAGATGACTGCTTTCTGCCGCTGTGGCTTCGCTGAGACCAGCGGCCACATCCGGCATGCGTTCACGAAGTTGTTCGCATTTCATACCGCTTACCCTCAACTCTCTTCGCCAATGCCGCTTCCAAAAAGTGACGCTATACAAATTCTTTTAACTGTTCGCGCAAAGTCTCATATGCCCGGAAGAGTAACGACTTGGTAGCCGACTCGCTCTTCTTCAAAACTTCGGAAATCTGCTTGTAATCCATCTGCTGGTACTTGTGCATGATGACGGCCAGCCTCTGCTGTTCGGGCAGCGCCTCGACCTTCTGCCGGATGGCCATCATACGCTCCCGCCGCACGATCGCTTGTTCGGCATTCAAGCTCGAATCTGGAACCTCGAGCGTGGTGCCCGTGTCCTCATCCGGCTCGTCTAAACTCACCTGGACTTCGGGTCGTTCATGCCGCGTATCGCGCGCGTGATTGACTGCCAGGTTGGTCGCGATCCGGTACAGCCAGGTCGTAAACTTCGCCGTGGCCTCGTAGCTCTCGCGCGATCGATACACCCGGAGAAAAACTTCCTGCGCCAGGTCCTCCGCGGCTGCCGCATTGCGCGCCATGCGGTACATGAAGCTGACTATCGGGCGCCGGTACTTTTGCACCAGGTATTCAAAAGCCGACTGATCGCCGGTCTTGACCCGGAGCATGATCTCCGCATCGGAGACGGAGCCATCCGTCAGCATCGGCGAGAAGACTCCCGGGGCCGGCGAAGAGCTTGCGCCCATCAGCATGCCTCGGTGCATTGCGGCAGTGCTCACATCTGTTTCAACCCCGTCCGAAGACGAAAGTTGCGCTGGATCCACGCCCTCTGGGCCGCTGGAAGTGCTTTCTTTTGAGTATGTTGGGCTGGCTCTGTTCGGCTTGGATTCGAATGCCATGCAGGAGTAATTGCGAGTCTAGGCCCCTGACTTCCTGGGCGCCAATAGGCTAACACGCAGGCACGCTGCGAAAAAACCAGAAGTCCCCGGCAAAACCGGCGGATTTTAAGCCATCGTACTAAGGACGCAAGATGCCTTCTCATCGCAACGACGTCCGCGTATCGACCTGGTCCGAACTCCAGTGCAGGCTTTATGAGGATTCCTGGCAGCCCAGCCTGAGAAGATTCCGCTCGCCGTTTGCATTCCGAGGACTGTCCAATGCCGCGTACGTACCCGAAACTACATTAACGAGGATGGGCGGCGAGTATGGCCGACGGGAGCAGTCGCTGTTGAGGAATTTTCGAAAATATGCGCACCGCAATGCCACGCAGCGGGATTCTCTCTGGAACTGGATCGCGCTGGCTCAGCACCACGGACTCCCGACGAGGCTGCTGGACTGGAGTTTCTCGCCGTATGTAGCCCTGCACTTCGCCACGGTAAACCGGGCGGAATGGAAAAACGATGCGATGATCTGGTGCGTGGACTGCGTGAAGATCAAGAACTACTTGCCGGGGAAACTGCAGCGCCTATTGAAGCGCGAGGATTCCGATGTGCTGACGGTCGAGATGCTGGATGAGGTGGCTCCGACGGTGGCGGCGCTGGACGCGTTATCGAAGAAGCCGTTCCTGGCATTTTTCGAACCGCCCTCTCTGGATGACCGCATTATGAATCAGGCGGCGCTTCTGTCGGTCAGTTCCCGCGCCGATCTGAGCGTCAGCCGCTGGCTTTACGAGCATCAGGAACTATTTCATCGGATCGTGATCCCGGCGAAGCTCAAGCAGGAAATTCGCGACAAATTAGACCAGGCGAATATCAATGAGCGCATCCTCTTTCCAGGGCTGGATGGCTTGAGCCTGTGGCTGACTCGCTACTACAGTCCGACTGGCGCGCCGCAGCTAGTCTCCAGAGATTTTCGGCAGGGCACGAATGCGGGATTCAGCTCAGAGGTGCAATCGATAACGGAATCCGAATCGGAAGCATCGCGACCCAGAAGACAACGGCGAGCAAACAACCGCCGCAGCGCGTGATAGCGAGCAATGAGCGGTGAGCAG
>QHVR01000229.1 GCA_003223595.1 Acidobacteriota bacterium | reverse complement strand
CTTGTGGGTCCCGATGCAGCCTACTCCAACAATGCTGGACGACCGGGGATACAACTTCTTCGGAGTCATAGGCGAACTTCGGCCCGGGGCCACCATCTCGCAGGCACAACAGGAAGTAGATGCGATTGTCGCTCATATTCCGCGGAAGAAGGACGAACCTGCGGTTAAGCTGCAGGCTAGTTCGTATCATGAACTGCTGACAGGACCGGTGCGTCCCGTGCTGCTGGCCCTGTTCGGCGCGCTGTCATTAGTGCTGCTCATCGCGTGCGCCAACGTTTCCAATCTCCTGATTGCACGCTGTCTGGGCAGGCAGCAGGAGTTTGCTGTCCGTACCGCGCTTGGCGCCGGGCGCTTCCGGCTGGTCCGTCAATTACTGGCCGAAGGTTTGGCGCTGAGCTTCGCGGGTTGCGGAGTGGGGCTGCTGCTGGCGCAGCTAGCCATTGTCGGAGTGCACAAATTGCCTCCGGGCACCATCGCGCGGGGAGATTTGATCGACATCCACTGGACGGTTGTGCTGGTGCTCGCTGCGATTGCGATTGTCACAACGGTGCTCTCGTCGTTATTGCCCGCTCTGATCGTGTCGCGGTCCAATCCTCAGGCTGCTTTGCAGTCGGCCTCGCGAGGAGTAGGTGCGCGGTCGGTCGGCGGAAAGCTTACGGCTGGCCTTGTCGCCGGCGAGGTCGCACTTTCCACCTTATTGCTGGTGGGAACTGGATTGTTGTTTCACACGCTGTGGAATCTGCAGAAATCGCGGCTTGGATTTGAAACGGAGCACATCACTACCTTCACAGCAATGCCGCCCGACTCCGCGGGATTCTCCGGGCTGGCAGTTTCCGAAGACACGAGCCATGCTCCAGCCTCGATCGCGACGCTGACCTACAAACCGGTTCTCGAGCAAATTCGCCATGTGCCCGGAGTGGAGAGCGCGGCACTCGCCACGGCTCCCCCGCTATCGAGCATGGACCTGAGTTCGGACTTCGAGATCATCGGAGAACCGAAAGACGCTGCGAACCCGCCAGACGCGCGAGTATCAGCGGTCAGTGGCGATTACGCTCGGGTTCTCGGCACTCCGCTGGTGAGCGGGCGCAACATCACTGACGATGACACCGGCAGCAGTCCTTTTGTCGCGGTGATTAATCAGACGCTGGAGCATAAATATTTCGCGGGCAAGGATCCCCTGGGAAAGCAGATCAATCCGGGCGGCAAAGGTACCGGGATGATCAAGCCTTACACCATCATTGGCGTTCTCTCCGATCAAGTGGATAAAACTGTGGGCGGGACCATTCAACCGTTCATATTGATCCCACAAGAGCAGGTTCCGACGACGTCTCTGTTCTATCAAGCCCTGCTGAAGACCGTGGTCAGTTTCGTGGTGAAGACCCGGGGAAATGTTCCAGTTGCAGCAGAGATGCGATCGGTGTTTCACCAGGCAGCGCCGGGAATTGCCCTGGATAATTTCAAACCGATGCAAGATCTTGTGGAGCAGAACACGTTCAGCCAGCGCCTGGGACTTTATCTTGTCGGTTCCTTTGCGGGGCTAGCGGTGCTGATGGTCATCGCAGGGCTATACGGAGTGTTGTCGCAGTTGGTGGGCTACCGGCGCCGGGAAATCGGTGTCCGCATGGCGCTAGGAGCAAGCCGGCAGAGCGTGGCACAAATGGTGCTGCGGCAGGGATCGGTTCTGATCGCAGTGGGACTGGGTGTCGGGATTGCCCTGGCATTTCCGGCGGAGCGGTTGATCAAGAGCTTTCTCTATCAGGTCCCGGCATTGGACGCCTGGACTTACGCGGCGGTCGTGGTCGCGCTACCCGCAGTAGGATTGATTGCAGCGTTCCTGCCGGCCCGCAAGGCAGCATCGATTCAGCCCATGCAGGCTTTGCGGGAAGATTGAACATCCACAATCATCGGCACATGACGTCGTATGGCGGGAGGGTCCGGCCTTTATTTGCCCACTCTTTACGATCGGATTCTATTACCTACGTGCCTTGACGCCCCGCTGCCGCTGGAATTAACTTCGCACTTACGGGGAGAATTCTGTCTTCCAGCGAGGCATCCAGTTGGCGCATCGTCCGATTGTTACGCTTACCACTGATTTTGGCATCAACGATTATTTTGTGGGCGCGGTCAAAGGCGTCATTCTCGACATCGTGCCCGAGGCGGCTATCGTCGATATCTCACATGCCGTGCAGGCCTTCGACGTGCTCGATGGCGCGCTGACGATTTCACAAACCTATTCTTATTTCCCTACCGGGACGGTTCACATGGTGGTGGTCGATCCGGGTGTGGGCACGACGCGCCGTCCGATCATTGCTTCCAGCGACGGCTACCACTTCGTTGCACCCGACAATGGCGTGCTCTCCATGGTCTATGCCAAGGAAGAGCGCATTCACGTGCGCCATGTCACCTCAGACCACTATTTCCGGCAGCCTGTCAGCAATACTTTTCACGGCCGCGACATTTTTGCGCCGGTTGCGGCCTACCTGGCGAAGATGGTGGACTCGCACAAGTTTGGCGAAGAGATTGAGGATTACGTGCGCTTTGCCGCGCCCAAGCCCAAGCCTGCGGGCGACAACCGTCTCCGCGCTGTAGTTCTGAAGGTCGATCGTTTCGGAAATCTGATTACGAACCTCACTCCGGAGGATGCTCCCGCTCTGTTCACCGGCAAAACACCTTTCAAAATAACCGTGGGCAGCAAAGAGATCTCGGACATTCGCAGTTCCTACGCCGAGGGAGCGCCGGGAGAAGTTTTCGGCATTCTCGGGAGCATGGGGTATCTGGAGATCGTGGCGAATCGCGCCGCCGCCGCTCAGATCACCGGCGCAGGCAAGGGTGCCGAAGTCAGTATCGTTTTCTCCGAGGGCGCTGCCGCCGGAAAGGGCGCTTAACCGCCGCCCTGTTTCAACTGTTGCTTCCATCCCAGCACTCGGGCTTTGGCGCCTTCCGCTTCGGCTTCCGGGATCATGCCTTTTTTCTGATACAGCACGGATAGACTGGTGTGCGCCAGCACGTCGTCGGGATCGACTTCAGCAATCTTTTGTGCCACCTCGATGGCTTCATCGTAGCGCTGAAGGTCCTGCAGGGCGCGGGCCAGCCCGTGCATGGCTTCGGTAAAGGTCGGGTCGGACAGCAACGCTTCGCGGTAGCGCGCGACGGCCTGCTCCAGTTGTCCTTCAGCCATCAGGTCGAGCGCGGCGTAGTAATGATCTTCAGCTTGTTGGCGGGCGTCGGACATGGAAGAATTCCCTGGCGGAGCTTGGATTCTAGCATGTAGGGAAGTCACCTGATGTAGGGACAGCCGCCCTCGGATGTCCATGGTGAAGCCGCGTTCCGATCTCCGGCTTCGTCTTGGCTGGTTCGCAATCCTGTTTCTGTTTATCATGCACTTGCATGCGCTCCTGCCTCCGCTTCCTCTGGAATGCCACCAAGGGCCATCGCTTCGCGCCCTGGCGCAGTCCATATCTGCTGTGGCGCATCGAGACGTATACCGGCGTCAAGATGAAGGAAATCGGATTCCTGGAGTTCTGGGAATTCATGTGGCGTGAGCGCCGCGAACTTTGGCGCTTTCTGCGCTGGACCGGGGAGATGGAACGCTGGGTTCAACCCCGGCCCAAAAATTCCTGAGCCGCAATCCGGGCGATCCCATGCTTGACAGCAAACCGCGCAATTCCCGCTTCAACATGCAAACCATTCTCGGATTTCTGCTCGGCGTAGTCGCCAGCCTGCTCTGGATGTTCTTCGCCGTGTTCGTGGGCGGGACCCTGGGTCCGCGGCATACTCGGATGTATGCCTGGTTTGGTGCGCTGGGATTTGCGGTGTTCGGTTTCATTGCGGCCAAACAGGCGCGATCCAGTTATGCGCTTGGCATGGCACTCGCGTTTGGGCTCGCCATTCTGCTGCTGGCTGGGTACACTCTTGCGCTTTACCGCTCGCTGTAGTTCGCCCGCACCCTTCGAGTGTCCAGCCCGGTGTGCGCAATTCTTATGCCCAAGCGGTGAACTGTTTGCGCCTGTTGCAGGAGCACAAACTTGTATTTCGGAATCGGCGTGACTGCATTTAAGATCCTGTCAGTGCCGAGGACTGCCGTCTCACTGAGAAGCCGCATTGCGGGAAACGCGCGCCACAATCCGCTGGCGGCGATTGGGGTCGTGCTCGTTCTGATATTCGTTATCTTTGCGCTGTTCGCTCCCTGGATCGCACCGCAAGATCCCGCGGCGATCGAGCTTCCCACTCGGCTGAGTTCTCCTTCGTCTGCGCACTGGCTGGGCACCGATGAACTGGGCCGCGATATCCTGTCGCGCCTCATCTACGGTGCGCGCATTTCGATGCTGGTCGGCAGCTGCGTCGTTCTCGCCTCTCTGGTCCTCGGACTGATCATCGGTTCCATCGCCGGATACTACGGAGGAGCGATCGACCGCTTTGTGAATGTGGTGCTGATGAACGCATTCCTTTCGTTTCCCGGAATCCTGATCGCGATCGCGTTCGTCGCCTTTCGCGGCCCCGGAATTT
>QHVR01000228.1 GCA_003223595.1 Acidobacteriota bacterium | reverse complement strand
TCATTTGCGCGAATCCGGATTGCAGGTTCCGCTGTTTACGTTTTGGGATGACGTCGTGGCACTCGCCAGATCTCGTGAGCACGCCAGACTGAAGGCTTTCAAAGGCGACAAAGGAGTGGGTAGCCCCGACAATCCCATCATGCGTCGCGATAAAAACGTTCGCTCCTGGTATCTCACTGCATTCCGGCTGCTGCTCTATTTATTCGACGCAGTCAGCCTCTGCAGCGTCGTGGCGCGCAGCGCAGACTCCGGCGTAGATTTCATCGTGTTCGATCGTTACATTTATGACGAATTGGCAAATCTCCCCTTGCAGAATCGGATGATCCGTTTCTACGTTCGCTTGCTGCTAATGTTTATTCCCAAACCGGATCTCGCTTTTTTGCTGGATGCTGACCCCGAGGCCGCCACTCTGCGGAAACCCGAATATCCACTGGAGTTTGTTCGTCACAACCGCGAGGCTTACCTGCGCCTGAGTCGCCTCGTAAGCATGACCGTGGTTCCTCCTCTTCCTGTCGCCGAGGCTACTGAGTTCATCAGGAATGCCGTCGCGCAGGATTCCTTGAATACCGAGATTGATCTTCGGTTGCAATACCCCTTGGCTGCCGGACCGGCGCAGAGTGCGGACGGTGAAAACGTGCCTACCCGTTGTTGAGTCCACCTGCAACATCTTGCTTTGAAAGCACATCGAATCTCTTGCTGCCAGCCACGGGAGACGAATGAAGATTTGTCTGGTCACAACTTTCCCTCCGAGCACCGGAGGCTTGAGCGAGTATGGATTTCATATTGCTCAAGAGTTACAGCGCAATCCGTTCCTCAACCTCACTGTTCTGGCAGATCAACTGCCCGGCGAGCCCGCGGAACTGGATGGCTTTTCAGTTGTCCGTTGCTGGTCGTTCGATGATCCTGCGAGTCCGTACCGGCTGCTGAAAACCTTGGGCCAGCTGAAGCCCGACGTCGTGTGGTTCAACCTGCTGTTCAGCACCTTCGGCAGGAATCCGCTCATTGCGTTCGGTGGTTTGATGACGCCCCTTCTCGCTCGCCTCAGTGGCCGCTACACGCACGTCACACTTCATCACCTCATGGATACGGTGGAACTGAAGGATGTCGGAGTTCGCCACGAGCACCTTTATCGCTTCGCGGGAGCGATCGCCACGCGCATGCTTCTGCTTTCGAATTCCGTTTCTGTGTTGATGCCGGGCTATCGAAAAATTCTGAATGACAAGTATGGCCGCGACAACGTCCACCTGCGGGCCCATGGCATTTTAACCAGGAGACCGGAGTTCCCGGATTTTTCACGACGCGGCAATCCGGTTCACCGCATTCTCGCATTCGGAAAATGGGGCACGTACAAACGCCTCGAACTGATGATTGAATCGTTCAACTTGCTGGCGGAGAAGATGCCGGAAGCACGACTAATCGTCGCGGGCGGAGATCATCCGCAGGCTCCGGGCTACATCGAATCGGTGAAAGCGCAATGTGCCGGAAACGAGCGCATCGAGTTCCGAGGATACGTTGCGGAGGATGACCTCCCGGAGCTATTTCAGAGCTCCACCGTAGCCGTGATGCCCTACTCATCGTCCACAGGTTGCAGCGGCGTTGCGCACCTGGCGTGCGCTTACGGTGTACCGATTATCTCGGCGGATATTGCCGACTTCCGGCAAATGGCGCAGGGCGAAGAACTGGCCATCGAATTCTATCCTCCGGGAGATGCACAGGGACTCGCCGATTGCTTGGCGGACTTCCTTCAGAACACGGAAAAACAGCATAGGATGGCGGTGCAGAATTTCTCAGCGGGCTTGCGCATGACCATGCCGAATGTGGTGCAGAAGTACATACGGCATTTCGAGCTGCAGCAGCGAGTGCAGACCTTGCGCTACGTCTCCCGTTTCCGCCGGTTGCCGCGTTGGATCCCTTCGAAGTCTCTGCTGTTGCGATTGATGACACGGAATTCGCTGGGCTGGGCACGCCGTTCCACGATGATTCATGCTCCGTGGAACGGTCATGCCGAGCCAGAGCTATTTAACGGTAACGGAAACGGTAGTAGCGGCCTGAACGGTTCCGGCGGCGCCGTTAATGGTGACCGCATAAGTACTCATGGGCGAGCTGGCGATTACGGGCTTCATGCTGTTCCCGCCGCAAGAGACGCTGCCAATAAGCAAGCCCAGCAGGATGACGGATCCGAGCCCGATCAGCATCTCTCTGCGCCTGGCTTTGCCGATGAAGGTTATGCCAAACAGTCCGAAGCTGAACAGTCCGGTGGCGAAAAAGAAGCTTCGACGTTCTCTCCGGTTCGCGGACACCGGGACGACGGTTTTGAAAGTGAGCACGGAACTGACGGCGCCGGCGCCAGGAGTAACGGACGCCGGGGAGAACGAACAGCTTAGGTTGTTCGGGAGTTCCGAACAGGTCAAAGCCACCGCCTGATTAAAAGATCCCGCTTGCGGCGTGACCGTCACCTTGATTTTAGCCATAGTCCCCGCGGCAATCGTCATGGCTGAGGGATTGGCAGCCACGCTGATGGTGGCATTCTGAGGCGTGCTCCCGGTCCCGCCCGAGCCGCTTCCCCCGCCGCCTGTCGTGCCACCACCGCTCGATCCGCCCCCGCCACTCGTGCCGCCACCTGCTGTCGTTGTGCCGGCGCAGTTCAAATTGAATTTCACCGGGCCGGACATTTGATTTCGCATACTTGGTTTCCCGACTGCCTGCACGAATCCGGTATAGCTGCCGTTTGGAATCGAGTAGCTGCACAGGTTCAGTGATCTCGTACCAGGGACGGCATTCCTCAACTGCATCAGGTTCTTGCCATCGATGCTCACGTAGGCGACGTAATGATGAACGGTATTCTCGTTTCCCTTGATACTCCAGGCGAGCGAGTTGCCGGAAACCGAGGCTGAAACCGTCAGGCAGTTGTTGATGCCGGTTTCGATCTCGGTGGCTTCTTCGTAATCGTTCCACGTCACCAACTGAAGAGTGGGTAATTGCCTGCCAGAGTTATAGAGCTTGTTAATCTCCGAAAACGTCTGCAGCCAGGTTTGGCCGCATTGCTGTCCCATGATGCGGTTCGATCCCCAGGACGCAAGGGTGTCGTTGAAGCCCTTGTAGGTGGCTCCGACTGTTTCGGCATTGGGCTGGGAAAACCCTGCGTTGTAGAAGCTTCCCAGATACCCAATGCCGTAGTCGGTAGTCGTCGGCATGACCCACGAGTAACTTCCCCCGCTCAGCGGATGCGTGAAACCGCTGTTGTTTTGGAACCAGAAAAGGGGCTGTGACGACAGTGCAGCCGTGACCTGGCTCCAATTGATCGCGTAGCCAAGGTCCACATTGAAGTTGGTTACAATCGGCCTGCCTTGCAACCTCATATAAGCCGGCGAGGGGAAGTAGGTTTGCTCGACGTATTGCAATTGATTGATCAAAGCTGCTTGCGGTGAGCAGCCCGAACATGAGTTCCACTTGATGGCGCCCTGGTCCACCATGATCGCGAAACTGAATCCTGGATGCTTTTCCGCTTCGGCCATTACTAGTTTTGTGGCTTGGTCGGTGCTGTTGTTTGGTCCATACCAGTCGATTACGACGCCATCGATCCCGCGGCTGATCATATCTGTAATCTGGCGATGAACCTGCGCGGGATCGGTGGAGTTGTAACCGATGTTCATGTGGTTCGTGCCTCCGAACCACAGCATCAAATGTGCGTAGACCTTGGTCGTAGCGCCGGGATACAGCAGGGAGTGCACATCGACCTTGCTGGCGTTTCCAGGCGCGGAATTGCCATTACTCTGATTGGGAAAACTGCTGGCAGCACTCGTATTATTCGCCGTCTGGGCGGCTAGAGTGGTTGTGGGTACGACGGAATTTCCCGCCACGCAAACTCCTGTCACGGACAGGAGCAGAAAAAGAGCACACAGATTTTTGCGACACATCTGCCCTCAAGAGCGGAGTTACAGGGGCCTTGCGCTTGCATCTTGCGAGAACCGGTTTCGAGGGGAGGCGGCTCAGCCTGTAGATTCCCTGGAACCAGCTGGGACTTTCTGGGACGACTCGCGAGAGTAGTGCGAAAGAGGCGCGCCGGGGAAGGTGCCGTTAGTACAAGCCCTTTCGTAGAGACCTTACCTGCTATGACTAGGCGGCGAATTTATTTCCCGAGATGTGCGGGCCGAGCAGGAGCTCTCCAATTCGTAACAGAATCCCAAGGTTCGCTGGCTTCCTGCCTCAACTCTTTCTAGATGAGGTGTTTGGCAACGAATCAGAGATGCTGTAGGCGCAAGCCAAGCCAACGTTCAGAGGCTTCCTTTCATCCAAGAGTGGCTGTGTCAGTTCCTGAAATGAAGTGGAGGGCCCTGGATGATCTTTGGGATCAAACGAGCGTGCGCTACGGCAACGACCATTGGCTTGTCTATGCTGATTTGCGCCTGCCAAGGCCTTAAACTCGGCCCCGGCGCTCCTCCCGTTCCGCTCGATCCCGCCGTTAGCAATATCAATCACGTCATCGTAATGGTTCAGGAGAACCGCTCCTTCGATCACTATTTCGGGCAGTTGCCCGCCTATTGGGCCGCGAATGGCTATCCGGCTCAAAAATTCGACGGTATTCCCGGTAATGCTTCCAACCCGGGTTGGACGAGCGGGACTAATGTTGCTGCATATCACCTGGCGAGTGAATGTGTGGAAAACCTGAGCCCGTCCTGGGATGAAAGCCATCTGGACTGGAACTTGCAGCATCCCCTGTCCAGCACACCCCAGATGGATGGTTTCGTCTGGAACGCCGCCAATTTCGCGGCCAACGAAAATAAAGCAGGTGCCGCCCCGGCCTACACCGATACCGCCGGCATTCGCGCCATGGGCTACTACGACGGCAGCGACCTGAATTATTACTACTTCATGGCATCCAAGTTTGCCACGTCGGATCGCTGGTTCGCTCCCGTGATGGACCGCACGCAAGTCAATCGGCTCTATCTGTTTGCCGCCACTTCCCAGGGATACGCCTACCCGCCGGGAACCACCGCCACGGACAACGCTTCGCTACAGGCGCTAACCATCTTCGACTCGCTGACCAGCGCCGGCGTCAGCTGGAAGGTGTACTACACCGATGACACGTGTACGAAGACTCCGGATGGGACCGACACTTCTCCTTCGAGTGGCCCGTGCACCTTCCTGACACAGTTCAGGAACTTTGCGCCGCCGAATCAGCTCCCCAGCAATGTTGTCCCGATCTCGCAATACCTCTCCGATCTGCACGCCGGGACCTTACCCGCAGTAGCCTTCATCGAGAGCGGGTACCTGTCCAACCGGGATGAGCATCCCGATTCCCAAGCGAGCATTCAGGTCGGCGCGGCGTACGCCGCCAGTTTGATCAACGCGCTCATGACCAGTCCGTCATGGAAGGACTCGGCTTTTATTCTCACCTACGACGAGTCGGGAGGATTTTATGATCATGTCCCTCCTCAGCCCACCGTGAATCCCGACGGAATGGCGCCGATTGACCTGCTGAAAGGTGATATCTGTACTTCGGGATCGGGAGTGAATTGCAACTTCAATTACACGGGTTACCGAGTACCCCTGATCGTGATCTCACCCTTCACGAAGAAGAATTACGTGTCGCACACCGTAGCCGATTCAACGGCAATACTGAAGCTGATTGAAGCGCGCTTTCAGGTGCCATCGCTCACCAAGCGGGACGCAGCACAAATGGATATGACCGAGTTCTTCGACTTTCAGGGCGTGCCCTGGGCGACTCCCCCCACCCCTCCCACACAGAATACAAATGGAACCTGTAACGCGCAGGCCCTCCAGTAGGGCTTTCGAAGTTCATTGTGTTTCTGGAAAGGCCATGATCTTAGAGGCTCCGCAAAAGCGCATTTTGTCCACGGCTGCAAGACCACGAGTT
>QHVR01000227.1 GCA_003223595.1 Acidobacteriota bacterium | reverse complement strand
TCCCTCGACAAGCTTGGCCCGATGACGCGCGGCGTAGAGGACGCGTTGCTGGTTCTGCACGCGATTTCCGGGCCGGACCCTGGCGATCTGGCAAGTGTTCCCAGCCATCTGGATTTCGATGCCAACGCCAGCGTGAAGGGTCTGCGTGTCGGATATTTTCCTGCCTGGATGAAAGACCCTCCGGCAACCGAGGTGGACCGGGCCGCACTCGACACGATAGAGAAACTCGGGATGGTTCCGGTAGAGGTTGCGATTCCGAATTGGCCATACGACTCGCTGAACCTGATTCTTTTTGCGGAGGGCGCCGCCGCCTTTGAAGAACTCACATTGAGTGGCGGCCTGAGCGAACTCAAGGCCCAAGTGCCGGACGCCTGGCCGAATCTGTTCCGCCAAGCGCGGTTCCTGTCCGCTGTGGACTTCGTGCAAGCTGATCGTATGCGGCGTAAAGTCGCACAGGAAATGGCGCGCGTATTCTCCCAAGTCGATCTGCTGCTGGTTCCTTCCTTGCGCGACGAAATGCTGGTCATCACCAACTTCACCGGGCATCCATCCCTCACCTTGCGGGCAGGCTTTGTAGAAGTTCGCAAGGCGCGCAGCGACTGGGCTCCCGACCCGGAGCATCCCTTGCCCACGTTCAGCACGCCTAGGCGGGTGCCGCACGGCGTGACCCTGATCGGGAGACCCTTCGATGAGGGAACGCTGGGCACTGTGGGCATCGCGCTAGAGCGCGCTTTCGCAGTCGCAGCAGATCGACCCACAGGATTTTGACTCATGTAGACACAGCCGCCTCGGCTGTCCAGCCGAGCGAAGCCCAACGATTCGCTCGCGGCTATCCCTAAAAGAAATCGATCGCCTTCACGTCGCCGACGTAGCCGACAACGTTAATGGTCCCCTGCGGCAAAAAGTTGTTGACCAGCAATACATCTCGAGTTGTGTCATAGACGCGCAACGCTCCGCCCTCGGCCACGTACTCTACATTTCGGGTGGTGAATGCCTGCAGCCCGTCGACGTTGCCGTTGTCCGGTGGAATCACGACCGAGCCGTCAGATGGGTGATAGATCGACAAGCAGCCGCGCACCTCGCCCGTACCGGGGTTATTCACGTTCCCCACGTTCGTGCAATCCCGCGCACCAACGAACAATTGGCCATTGCTGGTCAGATCCATTCGCTGGTGATAGCCATCGGTGATCACTGCGGTCGCGGTCACCGAGCCCGAACCAGTATCAATCACATCCAGGCGCCCGCAGATCGTCGCCGCGGTGGTCTGTCCGGTACAGGCATGATTCGTGGGAGGGGTGCCTGCTACATAGAGAGTCGATCCATTCAATAACGCCCACGTAGCAGCGTGAACCGGGATTGTCTTCGTGATGGTCAAAGTCGGCAGATCGAACACAGCGATACTTGCCTGCGTCCCGCCACACTGTGGACCGCAGTTCAAAATGTATGCCGTGCTTCCATTGATCACGGCGTAGACGGGACGATCGAATCCTGGGACCACCGTGCAAACTCCGTTTCCGGGAGTGTTGGTGCAACTGGTGTCGACCGGCGGGACAGCGAGACTCGGGCTCAGGACAGTTACCAAATCGGAGTCGCCGCTGAACACCAATAACTTGGACCCGGTCGTGTCGGATACCACAGTCTGGGCGTTACTCACGGCAATGCTGGTGAACGACCCCGAGGAGAAATTCATGACTTCGACGGCCCCGAGAAAGGCAAATCCGTTGATGCTCGCGGTGGGAACTGCGGCGTACGCAATTGGGCTCGCGGTCGGGATCACCACGCTGGTGGTGGGACCCGGAACGCGCACGTTGCCGATGGTAGTTTCTTTGACCGTGTCCACCGCATACACGCTATTCGTAGCCGAGTCGAAGGTCGCCAGAATATTCCGGGTCGGAGAAAGCACCATCAGACCCGGAGAAGTTCCCGCGTGCAGTGGTGAGACCCGCGGCAGTGTGTCGTTCCGTCCGTTAATGAAGACAAGCGAGCCGAAACTGAACGACGCAGTGACGCCCTGAGAAGCAAGAACCCGTTCGGTCAAACCGCTGGATGTCGCGGTTTTCTTACCTCCGCCGCAAGAAAGAAAGCTGAGGGTAGCTGCCAGTCCCACCAGCAGAGCGAGGATGCATTTCTTCAAACGGCAGGCTCCTAAGAAGCTGAAAAAGGAAGATTTAATTGTGAAATCGTCGATTATAGCAGAGTGAGTGCGGCGTCCTCGTCTGCCTGTGCCACAACCTGACACCGCTCTCGTCAACTTTGCACCGCTGACGCGAGATGCGCAATCCAGCTTTGATCCTGTATTCTCAGCAAATATATGGCGGCTGACTTTCTTGAGCGACTTAAGCAATCTCCCGTGCTGTGCGATGGCGCCATGGGCACGTTGCTTTATGCCAAAGGCATTTTCATCAACCGGTCTTATGACGAACTGAATCTGTCGCAGCCTGACCTGATTCGCGGCATTCACCACGACTATCTCCAGGCCGGCGCGGAGATCATTGAAACCAACACCTTCGGTGCCAATTCGTTCCGGCTGGCTCGACACAGCGTCGCCGACAAAGTCCGGGACATCAACCGGGCGGGTGTTCGCCTGGCTCGCGAAGCCGCCAAAAGCTTCGATGTGTGGGTCGCAGGATCGGTTGGCCCACTGGGGACCAGAATCGAACCTTTGGGCAAGACTTCGTATCAGGAAGCGCGCGACGCCTTCCGCGAGCAGATTCAAGCGCTAGTGGAAAGTGGAGTCGATCTGCTGATCCTCGAAACTTTCGGATATCTGGAAGAAATTCATCAAGCCATGCTCGCGGCGCGGGACGTCCATCCATCGATCACCCTCGTCGCGCAGGTCACCATTGACGAAGATGGCAACTGCCTGGACGGTTCCGATCCCCAGACCTTCACCCCCAAATTGGCAGAGTGGGGTGCGGACGTCATTGGCTGCAATTGCAGTGTGGGACCCGTCGCCATGCTGGATGCCATGGAACGCGTGCGTGCGCTGACTTCCTTGCCCCTGGCAGCACAGCCCAACGCGGGTATCCCGCGCTCGGTGGATGGAAGAAATATCTATCTGTGCTCGCCGGAGTACATGGCGAGTTACGCGCGCAAGTTCGTGGCCGCCGGAGTAAGACTGGTCGGCGGCTGTTGCGGAACCACACCCGACCACATTCGCGTGATGAAGTCAGCCCTGCGCGTGGGGGAAGCGCGCGGCCGGATCGCGGCCGCACGCTCTAGCACAACTCAACCTGCGCCGCCGCCGATTGCAGCCGTGCCCCTGGAGAAACGCTCGCCATTGGGCGCGAAGCTCGCCGCCGGAGAGTTCGCGACCATGGTCGAGATCGTTCCTCCCAAAGGAATCGACGTCAGCAAGGAGGTTGAAGGAGCCCGGTTCCTGAAATCAGTAGGCGTGGACGGCGTGAATATTCCTGATAGTCCGCGCGCTTCGGCGCGCATGAGCAACCAGGCGCTCTCGTTGCTCATTCAGCGGGAGGTGGGCATCGATGCCATCCTGCACTACACCTGTCGAGATCGTAACGTACTGTGCATTCAGAGCGATTTGCTGGGCGCGGCAGCGGTCGGAATCAGAAATTTGATCTGCATCACCGGCGATCCACCCAAGATGGGAAATTATCCCGACGCAACGGCTGTGTTCGATGTAGACGCGATTGGCTTGGTCAATATTGTGCACAACCTGAATCGGGGACTCGATCTCGGTGGCAATTCCATTGGAGTGGGAACTGGATTTGTGATCGGAGTGGGAGCCAACCCAGGGCTGACCGATCTCGATGAAGAAATTCGGCGCTTTGAATTCAAAGTGGAAGCGGGCGCGGAGTACGTGGTCACACAACCAGTTTTTGATCTTCGCTTGCTGGAAGTTTTTCTGCGCAGGATCGAGCATTGCAAGATTCCACTGATCGCAGGAATCTGGCCCCTGGTCAGCGTGCGAAATGCGGAGTTCATGAAGAATGAATTGCGGGTCTCGGTGCCCGACTCCATCCTGGAGCGCATGGCGCGCGCGCAAAATCCGGAAGCGGCGCGCGCCGAAGGCGTGGCGATCGCCCGCGAGATGCTGATGGCCTGTCGTCAGATGACGCAGGGCGCACAGATCAGCGCGCCGATGGGTCGCTACAGTTCCGCCGTAGACGTGTTGGAAGCTCTTGGTACAGAGCCAGCAGCGTCGCGCTAGCTACTCGCCTCCGTCTGTCTGTGCTGACATTCTTCGTGGCCTGTACTGCTCACCGTAAAGTTGCCGCGTTCACGTCCCGTTCACGTTGTGGGACTGCTATAACGATTTTCTGAGCAGGCTCGTGCCGTTCCGGAACCTTTGACTTTATTTTTCTTGCTCCTTTGTACGAAAACACTGGACAAGCCCTCCGGATCGTTGCATTAAGATATACAGACGGAGCGTAAACCCGTTGGCCAAGTTTGAAGAGTGTCTCCAACGACTGGAGAAAATTGTTCAGGAACTGGAAAAGGGAGAAGTCCCTCTTGAGAAGTCACTGGCGCTCTTTGAAGAAGGCATGCAACTCTCTTCCACCTGCCGGAAGGAGTTGGAACAGGCAGAAGGAAAAGTCGAGATTCTGCTGAAAAAAAACGGGAAGCTCCAGGCAGAAGCATTCGAGCCGCTGTCGGACAAGGCGCCTGCCCGCCGGTAAGTCCGCGGCTTGAGATTCACTTAAGCTGTCTGTGGAGTTGTGGTTTTCCCAGCCACCCCGCAGCGTAATCGAGTGTTGATGCCCAGCCGTCATCCGCGCTCGAGATCGGGGGATTTATGGCTTTGAATGTTGTAGTTCTGGAGAAAGATCCAGCGCTGGCGCAATCGCTGGCTGGCGGACTGCGCCCTCATTTCTCGGTGCACCTCGCCGGCTCTCACGAACACTTCCTGGATAATGTCGCGCGCAGTCATGCGCAGGCGGTCGTTCTCAACCTGGAGCATTGGCCTTTGTGCGACATCGAGCGCCTGCATCAGGCCTTCCCGGAACTACCCATCGTTTGTACGCACCGAATTCCTGACGAAGAGATGTGGATGGCCGCACTGGCGGCAGGAGCATGCGATGTGTGCCCCGCCGGCGACATTAACAATGTGCTGAGCGCGATTCTGCGTAGCACCGGCATCGCGGGCAGCGCGGCCGCATAACCTTTTCATACCCGTGACAGGACGCCCAATAGCGTCCTTTTTTCTTTGAGCCTCGGGCAAATTGCAGAATCATGCCTGCTTGCTATACTGCCTCGTCATGCTCAAGGAGACCCTCGAACAAGGACAGCGGCTCGCCGACGCCGCGCTCGACCGCCTCATCCCGCTCGAGACCGAGCATCCCATCTCAATTCACAAAGCCATGCGGCACAGCGTCTTTGCCGGGGGCAAGCGCCTTCGTCCCGTACTGGCGATGGAAGCAGGACGCATGGTGGCCGGCTCTCTGCCCAAGGGAATTGAAGAACTCGGCGCTGCGCTGGAAATGCTGCACACCTACTCGCTGATCCACGACGATTTGCCAGCTCTCGATAACGATGACTTGCGCCGAGGGCGCCCCACTTGCCACAAAGTGTTCGGCGAGGCAATCGCCATTCTGTCCGGCGACGCCTTGCAGACCCAGGCTTATGAAGTGCTCTCGCGTCTGAAGTGTCCGCCCGAAGCGCGCGTGAAAATCATCGAGGAGATTGCTCGCGGGACCGGCACGGTAAACGGCATGATTGGAGGCCAGGTAGTCGATCTCGAAGCGGAACATACCAGGCCCACCGCAGAAATGCTGGACTACATTCATCGCTCCAAGACGGCGGCCCTGATCACCGCAAGTCTAGTGAGCGGCGGGGTATACGCCGGGGCGAAAGATTCCGAAGTCGCTCACCTGCGTGCTTTCGGGATGGGAATCGGCCTGGCGTTTCAGATCGTTGATGATGTACTCGACGTCACGCAGACGTCCGAGCAACTCGGGAAGACGGCGGGAAAAGACACAGCCTCGGAGAAGGCGACCTATCCTGCTCTTTTCGGAATCGATGCGTCGGTCAGGAAAGCGGACGAACTGGTGAATCAGGCCTTTGCCGAATTGGAGAGCTTTGGCGAGCGCGCGGATACGTTGAAGGAGTTGGCCAGATATCTGGTCGAACGCAAAAAGTAGAGCTCT
>QHVR01000226.1 GCA_003223595.1 Acidobacteriota bacterium | reverse complement strand
CGCCGCAAGGGCAAGACTCATCTGATGGCGGAAAAGCTTTCGGTGGTGATGGCGCGCAAGCATCTGGAGGCGGCTGACATTGCCTTGCTGGTCGTCGACGCCACCGAAGGCGTGAGCCAGCTCGATGCCTCGATCGCGGGGTATGCGCATGAGAGCGGGCGCTCGACCATCATCGTGGTGAACAAGTGGGATCTGATGATCAGCGGGCAGAAGAAAGAGGGGCGCCCTACAAAAGCCGAGCGCATGCGCGAGAGCAAGCGCCCGGGAGATCGGGCGGCCTATGAGGAGCGGCTCAGGTACGAGCTCAAGTTCCTGAACTACGCACCCATGGTATTCATCTCAGCTGAGACGGGGGCCGGAACCGAAAAGATATTCCCGCTGCTGCAACACGTGGCGAGCGAACGAAGGAAACGAATCGGCACCTCGTGTCCCCATGCGCCAGAGAGTGAAGATTCTGTATTTGACGCAGGCGTCGGTGGGCCCGCCGACGTTCGTGCTGTTCACCAATCGCGACGTGAAGCTGCACTTTTCTTACCAGCGGTTCCTGGAAAACCAGATTCGGGATGCGTTCGGGTTTGTGGGTACGCCGATCTGGATCAAGAACCGGGCGCGGAATGCTTAAGAGGACTCCTGCACTCTCTCTCTGATCCTACGGACAGCCTGAGAGGCTATCCCTACGTGCGCGTCACCCTGCGGGGGCGGGATTCGGCGTGAATGGCGGGGGCTCGTGGGGCGGGATATTTCCTGCCACCGGGAACGGGGGCGCTTGCGGCGGGTATAGCGCCAACGCCAGCTGACGGTAGCGCGCGGCGAAGAAATACATCGCGTACGCCGGGAAGAAGACGATCACCGGCACCGAGAGCAGCGAGACCAGGAACATCACGATCGCGAGCAAGACGCAGGCGACGACTACCGCGATGGTGATCGTGAAGACATTCCACGTGAGCCCGGCCGTCTTGCCGGCAGTCACCGCAACCAGCACCATGGCGACTGCAGGAATCGCGAGCACCACGACCAGCAGGAAGCTGGCGATCCCGACAAGGATGCCGGCAGCAATCGCGAGCAAGACTTTCATAACGGCGTAGACGGCATAGCCGCTCAGCTCCTGCTGGATCATGGGCCAGAGCCGGCGCCAGCCTTCGATGGCTCCAATGCCTTCCAGCGCCATTTGCGGGACCACGAAATCTTTAGTGAAAACGTGCACCACCGCCATTGCCAGCGCTGCCAGCAGAAGGAATCCGACGACCACAACACCGGTAAGAACCAACGCTGGCACATGCGCCCTCGGAGCTCTGAACCAACCATTGGCGAAGGCAATCATGGCAGGGATCCCGACCACGATCACCATTGCACCGAAGATGAAGAACATCAGGCCCAACTGCCAGAGGAAGAATTTCCAGCCGGCGTCCTGTCTGCGGCCCCATCCGGCGCGAATGCGGCATTCGCGGGTGAGCACGCTGTCGAACAGGATGAAGCGCATCACGCTGTTGATGTAGGTAAAAATCACAAACAAAATGATTCCGGTAACGATCAGGACGGCGATCAATCCGGCGAGGATTGCGGGATCAATTTTGGGGAACCCCGGCACCGGCTGATGACCTCCGCGAAAAGGCGAGGAGAAGTTGCAGCTGCCTGAGCCCAATTCTCCGGCGAGCATACCGACGAATGCCAAGCGCAGCCACTGGCCAAAGCGGAACGGCTGCGCGAGTTGACGCTTGGTGTGCTGGAACGCCAGAGAGATAGTGTCGACGGCAGAGATGGGCAAGTGTCACCTCGACTAGAACGCCTCACCAGCAAGGTACTGCTAAGGACGGGTGGGGGCAAATGGATTCTTACTCATAGCGCAGGGCTTCTACTGGGTCCAGCTTCGAGGCGCGCAGGGCGGGGACCAGGCCGCTGATTACTCCCACCAGCAGCAAGACTGCACTGGAAACCAGGATCGTCATCATCGAGATCCGCAGGTGGATGTCGCCCTGGCCGGACTCGTCTTCAAATAGCGGGCCCATCATGGGCAAGGTGCCGACGGCCCACGCGATGAAATAGGAGAGCAGCACTCCGATGGCGCCGCCGAGCACCATGATGAGTAGAGTCTCGGCGAGGAATTGCAGCTTGATGTGGCGCTTGCGCGCGCCCAAGGCGCGCCGCAGGCCGATCTCGCGGATGCGCTCATCCACCGAGACCAGCATGATGTTCATTACGCCAATTCCGCCGATCCCGAGCGTGAGGGTTCCGATAAATGTCAGCAGAACCTGAAGGCCAATCGTCAACCCGTCAATGATGGGGCGGAATTCGTCGCGCCCAAACATCTGGAAGGCTTTGGGGTCGGTGGGCGAGAAATTCTGGCGCTCGGCGACAGCTGCCAGCACTTGCGCCATCGCCTTTTTTTCAAATTGAGGTGCGATGGGCTGAAAGAGCATGACGGCGGCGTAACGCGTGTTCCAAAGATCTCCCGCGGTGGAGTACGGGATCCATGAAGACTCATCGTCGCTGGAGAAATAATTGCTGAGCTGGATCTTTCGAGCCATCACGCCGACGACGGTAAAACGCACGCCTGCAACCTGCAGCGTCTCGCCCACGGCGGGGCGCCCGCTGAAGAGCTTTTCCTTGAGGCGTCCGCCGAGGAAGATCACGCGCCGGCGCTCGAGCTCATCTTCGGCGTTGAGCCAGCGGCCTTCGGAGGGCACCTCGTTGCGCATCTCGCCGTATTCGGGACATACCCCGCGAACGGGCGCTGTACCCACCAGGCGATCTCCATAGGAGATCGCGGGACGGCGCACGGTTTCGCGGCAGACATATCTCACCAGCGGCGCGGTGGCCTTGACCAGATCGACGTCAGCTTGCTCGATGACTACTTTTTTGCCGGCGCGCTGGCCTCCGGGTTGCTCGCTGGTCTGCTGCGGCCAGCAAATCACGACGCTCTTGCCGAACGCATCGAATCCGTGGACCAGAATGCTGCGGAAGCTGTTGCCGTAGGCGATCAGAAGCGTGACCGTGGCAATGCCCCACACGATGCCCAGCATGGTGAGCAGGCTGCGCGTCACATTGCGTTTCAGCGCGACCCAGGCTTCGAGAATGATTTCGAGTAACATCTGGTTTCGAGTTTCGAGTTTCAGGTTTCGAGTTTCAGGTTCGTCTTTTCTATTTGAGTTCTTGTCGCCGCGATCTTTGCAACTCGAAACATGAAACTTGAAACTCGAAACTTATCCTCCCGCTTCATAGCGCAGGGCCTCAATCGGATCGATCGAGGCGGCGCGGCGCGCGGGGTACAGGGCGGCGCCTACTGCAATCGCTCCTAGCAAACCTGCTGCGGTCAGGCCAGAACTCCAGCTGGGGACCAGGCCTGCGAAGAAGTCCGGCATCGGCAGAAGATTTACCAGGGCGCAGAATCCGAACGCGATTCCGAGACCGACTGCGCCGCTCAGCAACGCGATGATCAATGCCTCAATAAAGAACTGACGCAGAATCGTTCCGGACGGAGCGCCGATAGCCTTTCTCACACCGATCTCGCGCGTGCGCTCGCGCACGGCTACGAGCATGACGTTCATCACGCCAATTCCTCCGAGCAGCAACGTTACGATACCCACCGCACCCAAAAAGAATTTCATGCCGTCAGTCATAGTTTTGAAAGCCTGCGCTTCCTTCACCGTGTCCCAGATGGGGCAGGCTTCCTTGTCGTTGGGGTCATAGTGATGCATGCGAGCCAGCGCGACGCGCACTTCGCGCTTGCAGGCTTCGTGCTGGTCGACCGATTTCGGCGTGACCAGCAGCTGATCGAAGGTTGTGTTGGTGCCGGGCGGCTTATCGGGAAAATCGCGCCGCATGGCCGTGAACGGCACGAAGACTTTGTTGACGTCCCATCCGTCGTAACTGGAGTCCTGCTTCTTCTTTGCCATGACTCCAATCACGGTAAACGGAAAGTCATTCAGATAAATCGTCTCGCCCACCGGGTTGCGTCCGGGAAACAATTGCTTCGCCGCATCGGAGCCGAGGAATGCAACGCGACGGCCTTCGCGCATGTCGCTCCAATCGTAAAAACGGCCGACGCCGACGTCTAATGTTCGGATGTAGCCAAATGGGGGATACGATCCGGTGACGGTGAAGGCGCCACTATTGAAGTTGGAGTGGGTGCGGATGGTGTCCTGCTCAAGCTCAGGAATGGCGTATTCGCAGTCGGGCGACTCTGCCTGCACTACGGGAACGTCCTGTTCTTCCCAGCGGACGGAGCGTCCGGCGTGAGTGCCGCCCGCCTGCAGGCTGGTGCGGCCGTGAAAGACGATCATGACGTCTTTCCCCAGATTGCGCGCCTGTTCTGCCTGGCCTTTGCGCAATCCTTCGCCGGCCGCGACCATCAGAACGATGGAGACGATGCCCCAGGCGATGCCGAACATCGTCAGGAACGCGCGCAGTTTATGGGACCACAGCGTTCTTACCACGTCGAGAAAGAGGTCGCGCAGCGTCATTCCGGGGTTTGGACGGGGCTGTGGGGAGAAAGTCATCTCCCCGGCCGTCTGTAACCAGATACGGATGCAGAGGGGATTTTGTTGCAGAAATTTGCTACCGATCCCACGTGGGGACAGCCCCTTGGGCTCTCAAGGCTTTAAGTTTTTAGCGGCACGGGCTGCTCTAGCCAGGCGTCGAACTCTTTCAGCGCGGCTTCGCATTGCAGGCGGTGGCGTTCTTTGCGGTCGCGGACTTTTCTTTCCAGCGCAGGTAATAGATCGAACGTGATATTCGCGGGCTGAAAATCTTTCGGGTCGGCATGGGTCACGTAATGAGTGAGAGATCCGAAGGCTGATGCCCGAGGCGCAGCACTCAGCGGCACACCTTGCGCGAGCGCGGCGACGTGCATCCCTGCAAGCAATCCCGTGGCAATCGATTCCACATAGCCTTCCACGCCGCAAATCTGTCCTGCGAAAAAGACCTGCGGATGCGCTTTCATCTGCAAGGTAGGTTGAAGCAGCGTGGGCGCGTTGATGTAAGTGTTGCGATGGATCTGGCCGTAACGCAGGAACCGCGCATTTTCGAGTCCGGGAATCAGGCGCAGGACTCTGGCCTGCTCTCCGAACTTGAGATGATTCTGAAATCCGACCAGGTTGTAGGAGTCGGCGCGCAGGTTCTCCTGGCGCAATTGCACGACGGCATACGGAGTTTTGCCCGTGCGTGGATCGCGCAATCCCACCGGCTTCATCGGTCCGAAGCGCAGAGTATCGCGGCCGCGGCGCGCGATCTCTTCGATTGGCAGACAACTTTCGAAATAATTCAGATTTTCCCAGTCTTTCTCTTCGACGGCTGGAGCGGCGATCAGGGCGTCGTAAAAGCGGGCGTACTCTTCTTCGTTCATCGGACAGTTGATGTAGTCCGCGGATCCTTTGTCGTAACGCGCAGCCATATACACGCGGGACATGTCGATGGAATCAGCTTCCACGATCGGACTGATGGAGTCGTAGAAATACAGGTGCGGCGCGCGTGCGGCCGCTCCAGATTCGGGCGACGGAGACGCGCTGAGACGCGCGATTTCAGCGGCTAACGCCTCGGAAGTCAGTGGGCCTGTGGCGATGATGGTGATTCCATCTGCCTCATCAATCTTCGTGACTTCCTCGAGGCGCACTTGGATGCGAGGCTCGCGCGAGATTTCTTCGGTGACGCGGGCGGCGAAGGTCACGCGATCCACGGCCAACGCATGTCCGGCAGGAACGGCGCACTGGCGAGCGATGGAGAGCAGCAGGGATCCGGCGCGCCGCATTTCTTCCTTAAGCAACCAGGGAGCGGTATTCTCGCTGTCGGATTTGAGCGAATTCGAGCACACCAACTCGGCGAAGTCCGCCGTCTGGTGGCCGGGCGTGGAGCGGACTGGGCGCATCTCGAACAACTCAACATCAAGCCCTCGCCGCGCGCACTGCCATGCGGCCTCGGTCCCCGCCAGTCCCGCCCCGATGATTTTGATACACGTCATAATCAACTACTTAGTGCCTCGGCGTACTCCCTGCGAGCCTCGATGGTTTCCAGCCCACCAGGCCTCCCAATCCGAAAGCGTGGCAAATAGCCTGATTTCCTTGCTGGAACTCGTGCGGTTCGGCTCTGCTTTGCCTTTCTGCGACATTCGCTTGCTAGTGTAGACGACAGGGTGGCGCCTCGAAGGCTCTAAGCCCTATTATTCCAGTCATTTTCGAGGCGTAAACGGAAGTTCTTTTCATCAGGCCCGTTCTGCCTTACAATTGCCCGTAACGAGGCGCGAGTCTCAGGGCGTTTTCTACGTTGTGTCCACTTCATCTAAGCCACTCGTCGTCCGGTTCCGTGACTGCGGCCAGTTGCGCAGATTACGGTCCGGCAAATGTTCGATCA
>QHVR01000225.1:4334-10661 GCA_003223595.1 Acidobacteriota bacterium | reverse complement strand
GTTCTTTGACAATACTTTGCGGCCAGCAGTTTGGGGTGTTGAAAGCTAACTACTTTGCCTTCAACAGTTTGCTGACATGGACCACAGGAAAATATTTAATGCGGAGCCTGTTAACCCCTTATTCCAGAATACTTTGCCCGTAAGATATTTGCTTTGAATACTTTGCGAGCTGAAAATTCAGCGCAGGAATGGCAACCTCAGTATTGTCAAGACTTTGCGACAAACGGGGTCTGATTTTTAATTCGGACCTGGTCGGTGCCTCACCTTGGTCGCTCTGGGTTCAGAGCAGAATCATTGTGATTCTTCACCTACTCTGACGACCCACCATCGACCGCTCGCCTGCTGCCCATCGCTTTCAAGGCTTCCAACTGTGCGATCCTGGGGTCGTTGACCTCCGTAATAGCGAGCGAGCCCTCGTAGTATTCAAGCAAGTTGCGCTTCAGGTCGGGCGGGACTCCGAGCCGCGGCTTCGAGGTGAGTCGTGCTAGCAGTTCCATATAGGTTTTGTCGGCGAGTGCGTAGTCGCCTAACTTGACGCGTTCTCCAGTATCAAGATCGAGGTTGGCCAGCCGGGTGGCTGTGTTTTTCTCGGTCAGGAGGTTATGCAGGATCTCGCGAAACTGGTCGACCGTGCGATTCATGCTGCTCAAGTACCACTCCTCGGTCTCGTGCGTGGGAATTTTGATCGCCAGGTCGGACACCGCGCCGATCTTGGGCACGATGAAGACCAGAATCGCGAGCAGATGAGCTTTGAATCCGGGCCCCTTGTAGGTGTGCCTCCACCTCCGTTCATAATTCGTGTGAGCGACTCGTTCCGCAAAGATGCGGTATGCCTTGGTGTCCGGAGGCGGCAAGAACTGCTTCTTGTGGAGCACGACTTCGGCTTCGGCAAACGCTGGGATGAAAGTTCGAACTGATGTCCGGTAGCTCTTCAAGTCCGGCCGCGACTTTCCCAGGACTTCAGCAATATCGATTCCGTAGGTTTCAATGAAAACGTCGCGCAGGAATTTTCTTGGAACCCTGAATCCCACGCGCTCCAGGTACGCCGACGGTGCGAAAGCCCGGTCGCTGAGTTCCTTCACGTCAAAAGCGAACTCCGTCCGGATGTGCGAGTGCGGGCTCTCACCATAGGTGACACTCTCGCCATACTTGGCCTTCAATTTGGGGAAGTCCAGCGCGGTTGCCCGGTTCACTGCTTCGGAATGTCCGATGGAGTCGCCTAAATAATGAGACAAGGCGCCAATGGCGAAGGCATACTCGTTGAGCGTGCGGGCATCGCTGAGCAGGCGCGCCACAAAATCGCCGCTGCGCACGTAG
Organism: Acidobacteriota bacterium; assembly: GCA_003223595.1. GTDB lineage: Bacteria > Acidobacteriota > Terriglobia > Terriglobales > Acidobacteriaceae > Sulfotelmatobacter. Next base: position 9,344 of record QHVR01000225.1, on the reverse strand, counting down.
TGAGTAAGATTGCTGAAGAAGACTTTTCCAAACGGATAATACCCCATGTCCTGCACAGCCGAGCCGCCATACGCAAAGGAATGCGCAATCACCAGCTCAGCGTCCGTGGATTTCGGAAACTTGGCGAGCAGCAGCGGCCGGATCGAGTCGTTCCATGCCAGGTCGATCAGCTCTTCATGGGTGAGAACGGAATATGCCGTGCTATCGGAAGCCAACAGAATTGCTGCCAGGAGCAGAACAATCGGGTAGCAAGCGTGCAATTTCATTCTGCACTTCGATGCGTGAAGCGCACCCGGCAGTTGTGGCCAGAAACAACCAGCACGGCAGGCGGGATTCCCCGCAAAACTGTATACTTCTGCGCGTTTCCATCTTCCTTCCGTTTGGCTGTGCTCGCACTCAGATGACCGCACACTCTCCCATGTTCCTTCCCGATGAGTTCAATGCGGCGGAGTACTTCATCGACCGCCATATGCGCGAGGGCCGCAGCGCCAGAGTGGCCATCGAATGCGGCGACATGCGGATTACTTACGGGCAGCTGTTTGCTTCTGTAAACCAGGCCGGCAATGCACTGAAGCGGCTGGGCGTGCGCATGGAAGAGCGGGTACTCCTGTTATTGCTGGACACGCCGGATTTTGCGGCTGCTTTTTTCGGCGCCATCAAGATCGGCGCCGTTCCGGTTCCCGTCAACACTCTACTGAAATCTGCGGACTACAAATACCTGCTCAACAATTCGCGCGCTCGCGTCGCGATCGTAAGTCAGCCCCTGCTGCCTCTGATCCAGGAAATCCCACGGCAGGAACTAATTTTTCTCGAGCGAGTGCTGGCGGTGGGCGGCGCTGAGGGGGAGATGAACTTCGCGCAACTTCTCGCAAGTAGTTCGCCGGAACTCGAGCCCGCGCCCACGCGCAAGGACGACGCTGCATTCTGGCTCTACTCCTCCGGCAGCACCGGGCCGCCCAAGGCTTGTGTTCACCTGCAGCACGACATGGTGGTCAGTACGGAACGCTATGCCAAGGCAATTCTCAAGATTTCAGAGACTGACCGCTTTTTCAGCGTAGCCAAACTGTTCTTCGCGTACGGGTTGGGGAACGGCCTTTATTTTTCTCTGTCCGTGGGCGCGACCAGCATTCTGCTACCCGGGCCACCGCGTCCGCAGAGTGTTTTTGAAGTCATTGAGCGGCACCGGCCCACCTTGTTCTTCTCGGTTCCATCCAACTACGTGAAGCTGCTCGCCCACCCGGCAGACAAACGTGAATTGGATCTCTCCTCAATTCGACATGCGATCTCTGCCGGAGAAGCCCTACCCCCGTCGATGTTCCATCGTTTCAAACAACGTTTCGGAGTTGAGATCCTCGACGCCCTCGGTTCCACCGAGGCCCTGCACATGATCATTTCCAATGCTCCCGGAGAAGTGCGGCCCGGCTCTAGTGGCAAAGTCCTGCCCGGGTTCGAAGCGAAGATTGTGGACGACAACGACTGTCCTGTGCCCCGCGGAGAAGTTGGCAATCTGATCGTCAAAGCCGATTCTGCCTGCGCCTGTTATTGGAACGAGCACGAGAAAACCAAGAATACAATCGTTGGCCACTGGCTCCGCACCGGCGACAAATATCATCAGGACGAAGACGGGTACTACTGGTATGCGGGACGCTCTGACGACATGATGAAGGTCAGCGGAGTCTGGTTGAGTCCAGTGGAGATTGAGCGCGTTCTAGGTGAGCACGCAGCGGTCCTGGAAGTCGCAGTCGTTTTCTGGAAGGATGATGACGAACTCTTCAAGCCTGCCGCCTGTGTAGTGTTGCGGGTGGGCACTGCCGCAACCCCTCAACTGGCTCGCGAACTGCAGGATTTCGTCGTTACCCATCTGCCCATTTATAAGCGCCCGCATTGGGTGGAATTTCTTCCCGAGCTGCCCAAAACCGCTACCGGCAAAGTGCAGAGATACAAGCTGCGGTCTCATGCGCAATCTGCAATATCTCCGCCGTGAATACTCGACTTTGCACTTGAATTTCTTCTTTATAATGCACCGCAAGAGACGCAGGGAACAAAGTCCTCCAGTTTACGTAGAAACCATCTAGGAGACTGCAATGCAAAGCCGCATCACCGGCACCACCATGCCGGTCCTGGAATTTGTTCTTGAACCAAACGAGACCATCATCTCGGAAGCGGGAGAACTCTCCTGGATGGGGGCCTCCATCCAGATGACAACACACACGCAATTCGCCGGCGGCGGAGGTCTGTTCGGCGTTTTGAAGCGCGTGGCCGGTGGCGGATCGATCTTTATGACCGAATACCGCGCGATCGGTGCACCGGGCGAGTTGGCATTCGCTACCAAATTGCCAGGGCACATTGTTCCGGTGGAGGTCTCGCCTGGCCATGAGTATATGATTCACCGCCACGGATTTCTCTGCGCCACATCGCAAGTACAAATTGGAGTCGCGTTCCAGCAATCGCTGGGCGCCGGAATCTTTGGGGGAGAAGGCTTCCTGCTACAGCGCCTGCACGGACAGGGAACTGCCTGGCTGGAACTCTCCGGAGAACTGGTGGTCCGCGATCTGCAACCGGGAGAGACTTTGCGGGTTCATCCCGGCCATGTCGGCGCCTTTCAGTCCAGCGTCTCCTTCCAGATCACTACCGTTCCCGGCATCAAGAACATGATTTTCGGAGGCGATGGAATCTTTCTCGCCTCGCTCACCGGGCCAGGAAGGATCTGGCTGCAGACTCTGCCCGTCTCGAAACTCGCGCATGCCATCGAGAAATACATTCCACGCGAAGCTCCCCGGCAAGCCGTCGAAGGCGGCGTGGTGGGAGGCATTGTAGGTTCCATTCTCGATAACATGAGATAGTCAGGATCGAGACTGTTACCTTTGGTTTGGATTCTGCTGTGAACTCGCCGGTTCCAGGACCAATCCCGCAAGGTTCCTCGGTTACACTAGTCTCGGCGAATCCCTTCATGGTCAATGGCAAACGCATCGCGGTCGTCATGCCCGCTTACAATGCGGGCAAGACGCTTGCAGCGACGGTGGCGGAAGTACCCGAGCTCGTAGATATCCGCATTCTCGTGGACGACCACAGCCGGGACGACACGGTTGAAGTTGCGCGCCGTTTAGGGCTGCTCGTCTTTCAACACGATCGCAATTACGGCTACGGGCGCAACCAGCAGACGTGCTATCGCGAGGCTTTGGCGGCGGGCGCCGATGTCGTGATCATGGTGCATCCCGATTATCAGTACACACCCCTGCTCATTACCGCGATGGCCAGCATGGTTGCGTATGGCGTGTACGATGTGGTGCTAGCGTCGCGCATCATCGGCGGGCGCGCGCTGCTCGGCGGTATGCCGCTCTACAAGTACGTCGCCAACCGCCTGCTGACCGCGTTTGAGAATCTGTTTCTAGGCGTGAAGTTATCCGAATATCACACCGGCTACCGCGCCTTCAGCCGAAAGGTGCTCACGGATCTGCCCCTGCTCGAAGACTCGGACGATTTTGTCTTCGACAATCAGATGCTCGCGCAGTGCGTGCATTTTGGTTTTCACATCGGCGAAGTTTCCTGCCCCACGAAATACTTCGAGGAAGCTTCATCGATAAATTTCCGGCGCAGCGTGAAATATGGCTTCGGTGTGCTGGCCACCACTCTGCAATTCGCGCTGCAGAAATGGGGGCTCATCCACTTGCCGCGCTTCAGTGCGAACGGACGCAAGCTCGAAGACGAGCGGGAAATTTACTACGCTTCACACGGCGAGACCGCGGGACCTGTATAGCATCGCCCAGTCCTGATGCCGCAACCAGCACAAAGTCAGCCCAGCAAACCATCGGGAACCCACGATCTTTCTCCCCAAAGCCTGCTCATTGTTGCAGGTATTGCAGTGGCTGCAATCCTGGTGATGGGCTATCATCCCGGTCTTGAAGATGACTCCTTTTATCTCGCGGCGATCAAGCATCATCTCAACCCGGCTCTATTTCCCCACGACTCTGATTTTTTCCGGGTGCAGTTCCAGGCAACAATCTTCCACAAACTCATTGGGCTCTCAGTCAGGCTGCTGCACTTACCATTAGCGTGGACGATCCTACTATGGCAATTCGCCGCCCTTTTTCTGCTGCTGCTGGGCTCTTACCGGATCGCGCGCCGTTGCTTTACCCGTCCCGAGGCGCACTGGGCTTCAGTCTCGCTCATTGCCGCATTGCTAAGCATGCCGCTGCCCGGCATCGCGATCCTGCTGGGAGATCAATACCTTCATCCTCGCACGCTTGCCACTGCACTGATCCTGGCTGCCATTGTCGCAGTGATCGACCGCAAGCCGTGGATGTCAGGAATCCTTCTACTTCTTGCCTTCTCGATCCACGCGATTGCGGCTTGTTTCGGAATCTCTTGCTGCCTATTGCTGGCGTGGAACCTGCGCCGTCCGGACCTCGCTCTACGATCGTCTGCTTTCCTGTTGCTGCCCCTGGGGTGGCTCTTTGAGCCAGCTTCGGACGCCTGGCGGCAGGCCGCAGCCACCCGCGGCTTCTACTTTCTCGGAAGCTGGCATTGGTACGAATGGTTGGGTGTCGTGGCTCCAGTGCTTCTGCTGACCGCCTTTTATGCTTTGCTGCGGCGCCGGACGCTGCCCGTCGCCGGTTCCGTTTTGCGGCCGTTCGTTCTCAGCACGGTTTATTTCGGAGTTTTTCAGATGTGTGCCGGCCTCCTCATAATGTTGCCGCCCGCTCTTGCCCGTCTCCGGCCTTTCGAGCCCATGCGCTACCTGCATCTGCTTTACCTGCTCTTTTTCCTCATCGCTGGCGGACTCTGTGGGGTGTACCTGCTGGATCGGCGCGTTTACCGCTGGCTGCTGCTGTTCATGCCCTTAAGTGCGGGCATGTACTGTGCCCAGTGCCAAATGTACTCCGCATCGCCTCACCTCGAATTGCCGTTTGTCTCGGCGGGCAGCCCGTGGTTGCGGGCCTTCGATTGGGTTCGTCAGAACACACCGGTGGACAGCTATTTTGCGTTCGATCCGCACTATGAAACTCTGCC
>QHVR01000225.1:0-4324 GCA_003223595.1 Acidobacteriota bacterium | reverse complement strand
AGCGCCCTGGCCGATTACGAGAAGGACGCCGGCATGGCCGCCCGCGTCCCCAGCCTGGCTCCGCGCTGGCTACGAGAAGTCACAGCGCTGAACGGTTGGCGCAGCTTCCAGTCGTCGGATTTCGAGCGCCTGCGGACCGAGTTTGGCGTGAATTGGATTCTCCTGTCCCGCGCAGATCGGCAATTCTCAAACCCGGACAGCGCGGTTATGATCTGCCCATACGCAAATGAGGATGTGAAGGTGTGCCGGTTACTGTGACCCAGCCCGAAACCCGTCTCTCCACCAGGACTCGGCCTTACGTTTGGATGGCGTTGGCAGCGCTTGTCGTTCGCCTCGCGGTGGTCCCTTTCGTTTATCGCGATTGGATGGATCCATTCGTCCTGGAGCACTGGGCCTTCGGTCTCATCGCCCGTTCCATCGCCTCTGGACACGGCTTTGGAAGCCCCTTTGCCGATACTGGAGCATCGGCACTCCTGCCGCCGGTGTACTCCTATGTACTGGCTGGCATCTTCAAAGTTTTCGGGATCGAAACCAAAAGCTCAGTGCTGGCGGCCCTTTCGTTGAATAGCTTGTTTTCGGCCCTGACCTGCATTCCGGTCTATCTGCTTGCCAAGCCAGCTCTCGGCGAGCGGGTCGCAAAATGGGCAGGATGGGGTTGGGCTTTTTCCCCGTACGGCATCTATTACGGCGCCGATTGGGCGTGGTCCACATGCCTGGTCACCTTGGAACTTGCTAGCCTCTTCTTCTTCGCATGGAAACTGGAGAACTCCAGCCGCACGCGCGATTGGTTTTGGTTCGGGCTACTCGGAGGCTTCGCCGCTCTGACCGAGCCAGTCACTCTCTCGGTTGTGCCTCTGCTCGGGCTTTGGACCCTCTATCGCAGGTACCATCTTAAGCTCTCATGGAAAATGCCCATGTTCGCAGCGGCCGTGGCCGCGCTGGCGGTGATGAGTCCCTGGTTGATCCGCAACTACGAGCTTTTTCATCGCTTCATACCAGTTCGCAGCGGGTTCGGTCTGGAACTCTACATCGGCAACAACGGATACTCCGAGCGTTGGGTCAACAGCAGCCTGCACCCGAACCACAGCGAGGCTGAACTGTCGGAATACGAACGCGTCGGGGAGATGGCCTACATGGACCACAAGCTCCGGCAGGCCAAAGCCTATATTCGCAGCCATCCAGCCTGGTTCGCCTGGATGACTCTTCGCCGCATGGTTTACATGTGGACCGGTTATTGGAGTTTGGATCGCAATTATCTAAGAGACGAGCCGCTCGACCCGCCCAACATTCTCGTAAATACTACGCTGACGGTTCTCGGATTCATTGGGCTAGGCCGGCTCTACAAGCGCGATTCCAGCCTGGCAACGCGGTTCGCTATTGTTCTGCTCTTTTTCCCCCTGACGTACTACATCACTCATCCGGAAACGTATTACTTGCGGCCGGTCGACCCGCTCATCGTGGTCCTGGCTGCATTGGTCATCGCAGGATTCGAACCGGCGCAGCAGAAGTCAATTGCCGCGTCTCCACGGGCCATTTAACATCTAATCATCCAGATGCCCATCGCGACCTCTTCGCCGGTCACAGCTCCCAGACGCTTCACGATTGGGTTTAGCGAGATCCTCAATTTCGCCTACGACGCGTTTTCCAGCAACAAGCTGCAGTTCATCTTGACTTCGCTGGCCATGGCAGTGGGAACGGCATCGGTGATCCTGGTGGTCACGATCGGACTCACGGGCAAGCAGTACATCTTGCGCCAGATTCAATCCATTGGCGCCAACATGATTTACGCCGATTATCAAGGTGGATCCCAGCGTATCGATTCCACGCCCGATCCCATGACAGTCGAAGACGTCGATGCGGTTCGACAGCAGGTACCTGCCGTAGTAGCCGCCTCGCCCACCATCGCGCTGAATGACCGAATCAGCGTGGGAGGCGGCAGGCAGAGCGACATCCTTGTACTGGGAGTTTCAGCCGAGTACAGGCGGGTACGCAACCTCGTGCTCCTGGCCGGACGTTTCTTCGATCAGCAAGACTCCTCCGGCCGCAACAAGGTTGGGGTGATTACCGACAAATTGGCCGGCAAGCTTTTCGGCTCGCCCAGTGCCTCCATCGGACAAATCATCAAGTTGAGCGGCGGCCTTCCTTTCACTGTGGTCGGGGTCTTCAAGGAGAGCGTGGACACCTTCGGACAGTCCGAGATCCAGGAAGACACCATGCTGATTCCTCACACCGTCAGCCGGTTCTTCACCCCCACGGGTGCCGTCTACCAGATCTACTTCTCGGCGGCGAGCCCTCAGGATGTCGGTCCCGCAACCGCAGCCATCAAGCGAGTTCTGCAATCGCGCCATCGTGCTGAATCGGTTTACAGCGTTCAGAACCTGACCCAGTTGCTTTCGGTCGCGGGACGAATCGCCGACGCGCTGACCCTGGTTTTGATGTTGGTCGCCCTGGTTACGCTGCTGGTGAGTGGAATCGGGATCATGAACATCATGTTGGCGACGGTGAGTTCGCGGATCCGCGAGATCGGGATCCGCAAGGCCATTGGTGCGACCAACCGCGAAATTCGCTTTCAGTTTCTTGCCGAGGCGATTCTCATCTCCCTCACAGGAGGAATCGCCGGGATCCTGACCGGACTCGCCCTGCCCTACTCCCTACGATTTTTTACCGACTACCGCGTGCCGATTTCGGGCTTGTCGGCGATCATCGCCATCCTGATCTCTTCCATCGTCGGGATCATCTTCGGAACAGTCCCCGCGTCCCGCGCCTCCCAGTTGGACCCGGTAGAAAGCCTCCGGTACGAATAGCTCGGCCAGTGCTCCCCCTGGGGAGCGGCCCTTCGGACCCCCAGAAAACCACAAAGCCGGGCTGGTTGGCCCGGCTCTTTACTGTGGAACTGGTTCGTTAATCTTGGTTTCGATCAGCGGACCCAGAATGTCCTTGTCACTGCTCCGGCCTGCTTACATCACCATCGCGAGATTTTCCAGTTCGTACTGCAACACCGGAAGCGCGCAGCCGGCCATTTCGACACGGCCCGCAGCGTCCAATGCTGCCGTCTGAGAAACCCCATAGCCACGGCCCATCAGGAAAACTTGAAGCAACTCGGCAGCCTCATAAGAATCGATCATGCCACCCTGCAGCAGATCGTTTCTCAGCGCCGCCAGCTCCGTCATCGTGAATCTGTCTTTGTCGTTCGTCATTTTCTCGTTCGTCATGGCCGTCATCACCTCCGATTCCGACCCATTTACCCCATTAGACTCATCGGCAGTTGCTCTAGTTGCATGCAATTGAACTGCCGTCTTTACCCTAAAGTTTCAGGTCCTACCCTGAAATCCCACTATTTGCTTTAACCCCTGAGTTGATCGAAAGTTGCAAGCTTTCCCATGAGCGATCCGAGGTACTTCGGGATACCATTAGTACCTCACGGTAATCTCGAAAATGACACAAAGTGTCGTTTTGGAGTGGGTGAATCTCAACCAGCGGCAAGTCGTCTCCGCACGTGTTCCTCTGTGTCCCCGGTGGTAATTCTTTCGCGAGGATACAGAGCAACACAGACGCGGCCCTAAACCGGTTCGAGCATCCGTTCGCCAAACTGCGCCATCAAGCTGTCAAATTGCCTGCTCTCCAGGCAAACCGCATGCTGTCCGTACCGGGCCTCTTTCCCGGTGACGTGCCAATAAGGCATCCAGCAGAACTGCTTCCCTTCAATGCTCTGCAGCACGACCAGGAAGGGGTACAGCGTCACCTCTTGTTCCTCTTCTCCCAGCCAGGATTCCAGCTTGTCAGGAAGGAATGCCGAAACCGCTTTGAATTCGCCATCGCCGCCCCCGAGCTGGAAATCGACGCTGAGTCGCAGTTCGCGCGCGCAGCCGCAAGCAGGGCAATTCTCCGGAGATGTTCTCGAGAACTCGTAGAGGGAGTCGAAGAGCGTCTGATGGGTAGGGTATTTCTTGTGACACTGATAGCAGTAGAAGCATTGGGTCGTCACGGCTCAACCGTCCTCTCCTGGGATCCGGGTGCCGCGGCTCGTTTGTGCTAGCTAAGGCTCGACCTTCGCCTCATCGACGAGCATGATGGGAATATCGTCTTTCACCGGATACACCCGATGGCATTGAACGCACTTCAGGCTTTCCGGGTTCTGACGATACTCCAGCGCCTGCTTACAGGCCGGGCAGACCAGAATGTCCAGCAAATCCTTGGGAATCATGCCGTGCATTGTACGACATTAGCAGTGACCACGCGCACACCGGCCCAAAGCCGAAATCACCTCTCGCCGGTGTAAGATTTTCAAAGCGGAACCCAATCATGCCTGCTCTCATCCTTGACG
>QHVR01000224.1 GCA_003223595.1 Acidobacteriota bacterium | reverse complement strand
GTTTTCTCCCACGGCTGCGGCCTTGCCGTAGCTCTCTGCCGCGTGGCCGGCAATGCCCAGCGCCGCGACGGCCCGTTGAGTTAGCAGTTCTCCAAGCTCTTCTCCGATGGCCATCAGCTCGGATAGATCTTCGACGTACTTTCCCGCGCAGGGATTCTCGATCACCGCAACGGCCGCGGCTTTACGCGTGGGAGGTGAAACTTCGCGGTCCATCTCGCGCTGCGTCTCTTCCACGAAGGTCGCGATTTTGCGGATCTTGGCTTTCATCTTCTTACCTCAGCCCATCTTCGCCTTTGATCTCTGACGCTTTGAGTCCGCCGACGCGGGCGTGGATGCGAGGCCCAGTGGTCATCACCAGAGCGAGTAGTATTTCGTCGGCGCGAGGCGCATCGTTGATCCCGACTTCCATTGCATCAAAATGGCTGCGCACGTACGAGGCATTGATGTGAGTAATAGGGACATCGAGTCGCGTTCCGGGCCCGCCAACTTTCTTGGTTGAGGGCACGATGGCCTTTGCGCCGCCGAGCACCTCGCGCATGGCGTATCCGCCGGGGACGTGCCAGAGCGCGCCATGTTCAATCTCTCCCGCCGAGCCGACGATTGCACCCTTGCCATAGCCTTCGACGACGTTTGCGTCTCCACCCAGCGCTTTGACGAGAGTGCGAGCCATCTCCAACCCAAGGGGCTTCAGATCGTCCATGAATCCCTCGATGTTGGGAACGTACGATCCCGCGAACGGATTGCGGATGACGGTCAGGGAGGCGGCGCGCCGCAAGGGCGTTGCAGCAATGGCGCCGCCCTCGTGGAAAATTTCTTCGACGCACGTCATCTTCTTGCGCACGACCAGCTCAGGCATGCACCAGGCCCCTTTCACCAACGAGCGACGGACTCAATTCCGGGATGGAACCAACCACACGCGTTTCTCCCTGCAGTTTCAGAGCGGCACTCCGGATCAAGCCAATTTTCTGCAAGCGTTCGGCGGTCTCCGCACCAACCAGCAGCGCCTCATTAACCTCTGCTGCGCTCAACTCTCCGACGGCCTGAGTGACCGGGCGATCCCCGAGATCGCTGTCGGGAGCGAGTTGGCGCGCAGGCACGCGAATGATCGCAGGATGCCCCGGCAGATCCACGGCATTGGCTATGATCGTTGCGCCTGCGTCCGCAGCTGCGGCGCGATCGGCAAGCACCGTCACCGCGTCGGCAATTCCAAGCGAAAAGCTGCGCCCGCGCCAGCCACTAGTGGCAATGCCGCGGACGGGGTCGCTCGCGTGCAGCGTGGCAGTGCCGAAGAGCGAGGGACGATCGGGGCGTTCGACAATTCCTACGACAAACTTCTCTCCGGGAGCAAGGTGCAAGGCGATGTCCCCGCCATTATTCACATAGGCGCGCGAAAGCTGGGCCGAGGCACGCATCGCGGCAAGAATTTCTTCGGCGACGGCACCCGCCACGGCCGCCATGGGCGTGATGAAAAACTCGGAGGCGTAGGGCAGGACAGCAGCCATCATGCGGCGGGCGACGACTCCGCGCGGCCAATCGCTTTCGGGGAAGCACTGCTGTCTCAGGAGTACAAGTTCGCTGCAGAGCTCGTCGAGGACGGTTTCGAAGCGCGCGCAGGCCGCGCGGTAGGCATTCTCTATTTCGCCCAGCGGGGCGAACGCTTCCACAATGAGGTCAATGGGGCCATCCTGCAAATGCAGGCGCCGGCCATCCCGCAGGAGTCGAATTTGGGCGCGCGAATTCATTTGCCATTCTGGCCGCTGCCGACCCTGGCCACAACTCTTTGCCGCCCATCCTGCCCGGCAACAATCGAACTTAGCGAGCGCACCGCGCTCATGTGCCCACCCAGCGCTGCATAATCCGCCAGCTTCAGCGTGAATTCAATGGGAGCCACCAAAGCCGGAGTGGGCACATATCCGAATGCATTTTGCGGCATGCGGCTCACGTCCACCATGAACGTAATCCCGCCGCCGGGCCAGATGTAAACCGGAGCGCCTCCGGAAGTGACCCGCGCAAGGGATTCGCGAACCGAATGGGTCAGCCGCACGGGATTCTCAGTCACGCCAGCACGCAGCGAGCCCCCGGCTCCGCCCATGAACAAAACCGTGCACAACGCCGGTTCGCAATTTTCCAGGATGCGCGCGACGGATTCCTGGAGACTGGGCGGCAATTCCTTTTCTGCGGGCCGGAGAGTTTCATCCAACTCGAAATATGCGTAATGCTCGCCGGTCGTGCTGACCATCAGAAGCCTCAATCCCGGCCACGCTTTCCTGGCATTGAACTTTCCGAGAATGGAGAGCGGGTTGTCAATATTTGTGCCGCCCCAGGATGTGCCCGGCTCCGCCACTTGAAAGTATCTTCCGGGAGTCGAACGCCGGCCCTTCAGCTTGATTCCGGTCTCCGGCACGCCCAGCATCTTACCCGCCTGATGCTCCGAGAGCACACCGGTAATGTGATCATCGACCACGACAACCTCATCCACTTTTCCGAACCACTGCTGGGCAAACATTCCGATCGTCGCCGAGCCGCAGCCCACGCGCATGCGCTCTTCCTGCACGCCTTCGACGATGGGCGACTTGCCCGACTGAACCACAACCTTCACACCATCGTCGATTGCCAGTTCGACTGCTTTGCCATTGCACAGATTCAGCAGAGCATCGCAGGTCGCGGTGCCCTCGCGGCGACTGCCTCCGGTGAGATGGCGCACGCCGCCAAGAGAAAGCATCTGTGATCCGTACTCGCTGGTGGTCACATGTCCCACGGCCTCACCCTGCGCACGCACGGTGCTGCATTCGGCACCCAGATGGCGGTCCGTATCGATCTTCACCTTCACGCCGCAATAGCTGAAAATTCCTTCGGTGACAACCGTGACCACATCGACGCCTTCCACTTGCGAAGAGATAATGAAGGGCGCCGGTTTGTAATCGGGATAAGTCGTGCCCGCGCCAATGGCGGTGACAAACGTCTCGGCGTGGCTGACCAGCGTTCCATCCCAGTCCTGGCTGCGCTGGATAAATGGGACCACGGATTCACCACGCTGCACGGTGCGATCCAGCACGACGTGCGGGTTCAGGCGCACCAGTTGGCCGTTTTGATTTCCGTACCGATCGCATGATCCCGTGCGGCCCGGCTTGATGTAGCAAAGCACGGGGCAAGCGTCGCAGCGGATTGCGTCATCACTCACGGGGGCCTCCGCTGGCCTTGTCGAGAATGGCCGCTCGCACCCGATCCGGCGTGGCGGGAGTCTTGTGAATGCGCACGCCAACCGCATCATGAATCGCATTCAGAATTGCAGGCGCAGTGGGGATGACTGCCTGCTCGCCAATTCCTTTCGCGCCGAACGGACCGATCGGAGACGGATCTTCGATCAGGATTGACTCAATCGGCGGAATGTCGCCGGCGGACGGAATCAGATAGTCGTGAAGATTCTCTCCCTTCCCTGGAAAGAATTCCTCCATCAAGGCCATGCCGAGCCCTTGCGCGACGCCGCCTTCTATCTGACCTTCAATCAGAGTGGGATTGATGGCGCGACCGACGTCGTGGGCGGCGGTCACCTTCAGCACGCGAACCGTACCCAGTTCCAAGTCGACTTCGACCTCCGCCATGTGCGCACCGAAGCCGTAGACCGCATATGGATTGCCCTGGCCGTTTTCATCCAGAGGAGTGATTGGCGGGTCGAATGTCGCTTCGCTGGTGATCACGTATCCATGCTGATCGAGCGGAAGCGAACTGAGATCCACTGCTTTGCGCACACTGTCTTCGAGCACAGTTACGAATCCATTGCCGAACTCGACCGCAGCGCACTGGCACGCGCCCGCAAGTTTCAGAATTTCATCGCGCAACTTGCGGCCAGCCATGTGGGCGGCTTTGCCGGTGACGAAGGTCTGACGCGAAGCTGAAGTCTTGCCGCAGTCGGGAGTGATGCTGGTATCGGCAGAGACAAGATCAAAGTGCGAGATGGGCGCCCCCACCGCATCAGCGCAGATTTGCGTCACGATCGTGTTCGATCCCTGCCCGATGTCCACAGCTCCCTGGTGGAGAGCGATTCGTCCATCGCGCTTCAATCCAATGCGGACGGTCGAGGGATTGGGCAAAGATGTGTTGCCGCAGCCGTACCACATGCCGGCTACACCAACGCCGCGGCGCAGAGTACCAGCTTGCGCATTGAACTCCGCTCGCTGAGCGCGAGCCGACTGCCACTGAGGACGCAACGCTTCAAGGCAGGCACGAATCCCGACGCCTTCGCCCAGCACTTGGCCGGTCACTGTCGGTGAATCGTTATCGAGCGCATTGAGTATGCGGAACTCTAAAGGGTCCATGCCGATTTTGACGGCGAGATCGTCATACAACTGCTCCTGCGCGATGGCAGCTTGCGGCACGCCGAATCCGCGAAACGCTCCCGCAGGCACGACGTTGGTATGCACGGCGCGAGTCAGCGCGCGATAGTTGGGCACGCGGTAGGGCCCACAAGCGTGAACCGGAACTCTTCCGGCGACAGTCGGTCCCCATGACGAGTAGGCGCCAGTGTTGAAATCGGCGGCGAAATCGAGGGCGGTCAGTTTGCCGTCGCGATTTGCACCTGCCCGCAATTTCATTCTGGCCGGATGCCGCTTGGTGGTGGACATGATCGATTCGGTCCGTGAGTAAACCATGCGCACCGGGCATTTCAGCTTCCATGCGGCCAAGGCGATGAATGGCTGAACGGAAAGATCGAGCTTCGATCCGAAGCCGCCGCCCACCGCGGTCGGGATGATCCGCACTTTTTCCGGCGCAATCCCCAAAATTTTTGCGATGTCCGCGCGATCCATGTAAGGAGACTGCGTACACGCCTGAATTTCGATAGAGTCGCCGACACGCCGGGCAAACCCTGCTTCGGGCTCGATGTAAGCGTGCTCAACGAATCCGGTTTCGTACTCG
>QHVR01000800.1:1633-1835 GCA_003223595.1 Acidobacteriota bacterium | reverse complement strand
GAAATCCGCGGACTCGTGCTGCGCCGTAAAACCGTTCTGCTCACTACTCATTACTTGCAGGAAGCCGACGCTCTCGCCAACCGCATCGCCGTGATTAACAGGGGAAGAATCATTGCGGAAGGCACTCCTGCCGAGATCAAAGCCCAGACCGCAGGCAAGAAGATTCGCTGTATCACAGCATTGTCCAACAGCGTACTGCGGC
>QHVR01000800.1:0-1458 GCA_003223595.1 Acidobacteriota bacterium | reverse complement strand
CAGGAAAACTGAACCAAGGAGACTCCATGCCCACCGCCAGCATTCGATTCACCGATGCCCAACTCGCGCGCTCGCCGCAACAAACGGCCATAATTTATCTCAAGGAAGCGAAATACGAATTCCTGAAGAACCTACGTCTTCGTATGTACACCGCTTCCGTCCTCAGTTTTCCGATCATGTTCTACGTTCTCTTTGGTCTGGTGCTGAATGCCAAAGAGGCGATTGGAGTGACGCGAGTTCCGACCTACCTCATCGCAACTTACGGCACATTTGGCGTGATGGGTGCCTCCCTGTTCGGGACGGCGGCGGGATTGTCTTCCGATCGCGGGTTGGGCTGGTTGCAGGTGAAGCGTGCCAGTCCCATGCCGCCGTTCGCCTATTTCGCCGCCAAGGTCATCACCAGCATGATCTTCAGCACCATTATCGTGCTGGCGTTATTTGCGCTAGGGTTCACTGCTGGGACGGTTCGCATGCCGATCAGCGACTTCGCCCGGTTGCTGGCTACGTTGGTTGTGGGTTCGCTGCCGTTTTCGGCAATGGGCCTCGCGCTTGGCTACTTCACCGGCCCGAACTCGGCTCCGGCGACGATCAACCTCATCTATCTGCCGATGTCATTCTGCAGCGGATTGTGGGTGCCATTTATGTTCCTGCCCAAGGTTGTGAAGCAAATTGCGCTGGTGCTGCCTCCATTTCACCTTTCCCAGCTGGCGCTAGGGATTGTCGGTGCAGGGAATCACGAGCCAGCCAGCACGCATTGGGAAGTGCTTCTAGCCTTCACCATGATTTGCCTGGGCATCGCGCGTATCGGTTTCCAGCGCGATCAAGAAAGAATGTATCGATAGGAATGTCACTTTTCATGATGATGCAAGATTCAAAGCTCAAACCAAAATTCCGCATGCATGATTGGAAACAGTGAAACTGTGGAATCTGAAACTGGAAACTGGTTCTTCAAATGAGCGCGAATTCCAAGAAATCGTTGAGTTCAACTGTATTTCTAATTGTGCTCGGCATTGCCGCACTGTATGGCGGGACGAAGACTTTGGCAGTGCTGATCCCTGCGGCCTTGCTGGTATGGTTCGGCGTTGGTCCGATACTGCGCAGTGGCCGGAATTGACGCGTGGAGCGAAAATAGGCGTATGCCATTGATTCCTTTCGAACGCGAAAATGCACGCGAAGGGGGAAGCCCCTGGAAGCTGAAATCGTGGCAAACGATAATCAAGGATAAAGATCACGGATGGACTCCTCTGCTCTGGGTTGTCTATCTGGGCTTCTTTTTCATCGATCCCGTGATGAGTCACACCAGCCTTCGCATCTGGCTGCTTGATCTCGCGGGCGCTACCGTATTTCTCTTTCTCTATTTTGGCTTGTTTGCGCTGGAGAGCCCCAGAACTGCCATCCACATTGGCGGAATGGTGCTTTTGGGAGTGCTGTTCCTGCCCATTAATGGTGGGGCTTGCA
>QHVR01000223.1 GCA_003223595.1 Acidobacteriota bacterium | reverse complement strand
CACAGGAGTTCGTAGATCGCGGGCAGGTCATCGACGGTTTCTTCGGAAACCAGTGTGTTGACTTGGATGGGTATGCCGAGCCGTCCGCAATGGCGCGCGGCCTCCATAGTGTGCTCGAACGTTCCCGGCACGGCGCGGATCGCGTCATGCTTTTCCGCGCAGGACCCGTCGAGGCTCAGCCCCAGGCTCTGGATTCCATGTTCTTTCAGCTTCGTGATTGCGTCATTGGTCAATTCCGGCGTGGCGCTCGGCGTGATCGAGACTTCCAGGCCCAAGCCGTTCGCGTAGTCGATCAGTTCGTAGATATCCTTGCGGCTGAGCGGATCGCCTCCCGTCAGAATGAGGTGAGGCAGCGGATCGCCGAATCCGACCAGTTGCTTCAGGAAGCGCTTGCTCTGCTCGGTCGAGAGCTCCAGCGGATTGGCAGTGGGCATGGCTTCGGCGCGGCAGTGCTTGCAAGCCAGGCCGCAAGCCTGAGTCATCTCCCAGTAAACCAGCAACGGATTCTTAGAAAAGTCATGGGCCAGTCGGCCCATTTGAGGAGTAATGCCAGAACCCACCATGATTTCCCCCTTACCACGTCCAGCTTTGAAACCCACAGGCAAATTCAGGGTAGTTTTGGGCCAAGAAAAAGGCTGTGATTTGAATCACACGGTGGGGTGACGAGTCTCGCAAAAAATGGCAGAATCCCTCAATTGTCAGATTTGGGCAGGACTCGAGAGCGGCGGGGAGTGCTTCCTAAGTACGGTTCGAGTCAACGGTTTACGGGAGCTCCTCGGTGAAAGAGGCGAACCCATGGTCCGCGCCGACGAGACTAGCATCGAGGGCGCAGTCTCCCGAGGGCACTTGAGCAACCGGAGGAGTCACCTCGGTTAGGGACTCCTCCGCGTTGGCTCTAGAGAGGGCTGGCTAGTCTCTAGAAGTGCTGCGAATCAGTTGCAGAATACTTACTTCATGTCGTGGTGTTCGCGGGCCCACTTTTCGGCTTGATTCAATTCGCCGAGAGCCTGCTCGATGTGGTGCATGGCGGCGACCCTGTGGCCGCCCCACTGTCCACCGGCGTGCTCGAGTTCGGTGTTAGCGTTTCGTAGCGCGCGCCGCGCGTTTTCCACTTCGGCGGGCACGTCCTTTTGTGCAGGTTCAGGAAACAACGAGACAGCGGGTGACAGGACAAACATCGCGAGCAATGTGAAGGTTGCAACTTTCATAGTGTTCCCCTTGGGGGCGAATTTGGGAGAGCAGCTTAGCACGAATGCACGTAGGGTTTCATACAGGAATACCCGCAGGCGGCATGGTTTCAAAGGCGGGTGCTACCAGGCTGCGGAACCGTGGGCCGGTTTCCGGTGTCAAGTAAAGCAATCGGAACGGGCCAGCCGTCGGTGCGAAACCCTGCGCGTGATCCTAGGCGGGCGGAGAGGATTGCGTGGGCGCCACTCGTTCCATCATTCTCCGCCACAGGAGGGTTCCGCATGCTGTTTACGCAAAATCGGCCGCGAAGGTGGCTGCAGTTCCGGGCACGCCCCCGTTTGAAAGTCTTACTCTGTGTATCGTCGCTGGTCGCGGTGACTGCGTTGGCGCAGACTTCGATCCCGGATACTCCCGCGGGGAGGACGCTTCGCGCGTGGCTGGATGCGTTTAACAGCGGAGACCGCGCGAAGGTGGAATCCTATATTAAGAAATTCGATCCCGATAAATCTGCAGACGGCATGCTGGAGTTTCACAACCAGACATGCGGGTTTGATTTGCTGGCGATCGAAGCGAGCGAGCCGATCCTCATCAAATTTCGGCTCAAGGAAAAAGCCGGGAGTACGGTGGCGATCGGGAGCATGCAGCTGAAGGATGCTCAATCGGGAACTGTCGAGTCGCTCAATCTGCGACCGATCCCTGCAGGAGCGGTGGTCGAGAGCGTGAAATTGGATGCCGCCGAGAAACAGCGTGTCCTCGACGGAGTCGCGAAGAATTTGAAAGAGTCGTATGTCTATCCCGATCTGGCGCAGAAGATGGACGACGCGCTTCGTTCCAATCAGAAAGCCGGAGATTATGACGCGATCACGGACGGCGATGTTTTTGCGAATCGCCTCACGAAAGACTTGCGCGCGGTTAGCCATGATAAGCATTTGGGAGTGAATTTCAGTCCGGTGAAGCTGCCGCCGGAAGATAACAAGCCGAACGCGGACGAACAGGCGGAGTTCCGCAAAGAGATGGAGCGGAGCAATTGCGAGTTCCAGAAAGTCGAAGTCCTGCCGCGGAACATTGGTTACCTCAAGTTCAATGCCTTTGCCGATCCCTCGATTTGCGGACCTACCGTGGTGGCGGCCATGAATTTCCTAGCGTACGTAGACGCGATCATCTTCGATCTCCGCCAGAATGGCGGGGGCGATCCGAAGATGGTCGCGATGGTCTCCAGTTACTTGTTCGATAAGCCCACCCATCTGAACGATCTCTACAACCGCAAAGAGGACTTCGCGCAGCAGTATTGGACGTTGCCCTATGTTCCCGGAACCACTCTGGCGCAGAAGCCGGTCTACGTGCTCACTTCCAAGCGTACGTTTTCCGGCGCGGAGGAATTTACTTACAACCTGAAGAGCCTGAAGCGGGCGACCATTGTTGGGGAGACTACGGGAGGAGGAGCGCATCCGGTATCAGGGCATCGAATTGACGATCACTTCATGATCGGAGTGCCCTTTGCGCGGGCGGTGAATCCCATTACAAAAACGAATTGGGAAGGAACCGGCGTCGAACCGGATGTTAAGGTGGACGCCGCCGACGCCCTGCAAAAAGCGGAGGAGTTGGCCGCTGCTAAATTGTCGTCCGGAAAATGAGAATTAGAGTTGGACTGGTTTCTTGGCGTGCCTTATACGCGCGAAGGGCGAACAATGCAGCCCACGGCGTAAGCCGCGGGTGCGCGGCGGGAACAAGCCTCAGCCCCATCGAGGCGAACGAAGAGCTCACATACGTTGAAATCGAAAACCCGGGTCCGGGGGTGAGCACCTGGACCCGGGCTGGCTGTTCCAATGAGTCTGCGAACGAGAGAGGGGAAAACCGGCATCCGGCTGGGCCAGGAATACCGGTGAGCGGATCACTCACCCTCCTGTCGGTGCGCTGCCTTGGGTTTGGCGGCGCGGTTCGCTTTGATTTGGAACAGCGATCTTGCTAGTGACCCTGCGCCTCTCGAACTCGAACTCGCAGCGCCACAGAGGTTCACCGGCCAAGACTTCCTGCTTACTTTTGCTGCGCGCGAATGTACGAAACCACCATCTTGATCTGATCTTCCGACATGCCTTTGTTCGCGTACGCGTGCATGGGTTTCTTGGCCTTGCCGCCGTTCGCGATGGCGTCGGTCAAATCGGCATCGGAAGTTTTCTTGGCCTCATCGGAAACCAGGCTGGGAGCCTTCGCAGCCGGCTTTCCAGCCAGATCGGCGCCGTGGCAGGCTGCGCACTTGGTTTTGTAAAGGGCTGCACCGTCATCGGCGGCCCAGGACAGACTTGGCACGATCAGGAATAAGGCCACCGCGATGGCTACGATCACCAGCACCAGCTTCATCGTTTTCATGAATGCGTTTCCTTTCGCTACTTCGCATGTTGCACGCAGCGGACCAACCACGGAGCGCTTCCGCCGTGGCAAGACGTTATGAAGAGTTACTCACCACATGGCAGTTTCTCTGGGAAGCGTGATGGTGGTCAGTGATTTCGATCACGTGCGCACGTGATCGACACGCCCAGCTATCTCAAACAAAATGCGGGACATGGCGTGAAAAAACTCGTAATGCGCGTGATATTCCGCAGTCTTGACTGCGTGATGAGGTGAGGAGTTTTTCAGCAGTTCTCGGAAGCCGTTGAAAATAGTGCCTGCTGCCGGACGCGATCCGAAAAAAAAATTGGCAGCGTGGTTGCCATAGCAGAAGTGCAACTTGCGCCCGAGGTATTCGTCTTGGAACCCACGCTCATGGTGATCGGACTGGACCACCGCACTGCGCCGCTTGCCATGCGGGAACGCTTCTTCATCGCCGAAAGCCGGCGGTACGAAGTTCTGCGTCACCTGAGCAGTGCGGAAGGGATCGAGGAGGTCGCGGTTCTGTCAATCCCGTGCCGGACCGAATTTCTGATCTGGGCCAGTGAGCCGACTCTCGCAGCCAATTCGCTGCTGCACTTCCTGGGAACCGAGCACGGCTTGAAGCTGACCGAGTGGGAACATTTCTTCCGGTTGCTGGATGACGTTGCGTTGACTCATGTGTTTCGCGTGGCTGCAGGGCTCGAGTCGCTGGTCGTCGGCGAGCGGGCAATCGTTTCGCAAGTGCGCGACGCCTGGGAGAAGGCGCGCACCGTCGGCGCATGCGGGCCGTACCTGAACGCTGTGTTAGGCAAAGCGGTCGAGTTGGCGGAAATTGTCCACAGTCAGACGGGGTTGGGTAAGGATGGGGTCTCGTTTTCCAGCGCCGCCGTGCAATCCGCGCAGCAGGTCTTCGGATCTCTCGAAGGCAGGAAACTCTTATTGCTGGGCACCAGCAAGACTGCGGAAGCCTCGGCGCGACTAATGATGGAAGAAGGCGCCAGTCCGGTTGTGGTCATCGACCAGTCGCCCCAGCGCGCGCGGGAACTGGCCGAGAGCCTGGGGGCAAGCGCAGCCACCCTGGCCGAGCGCTGGCAATCCATGTTGCAGGCCGACATTGTGATCAGCGCGACGGGATGTCCGCACGTCGTTCTAACTCGCGAAGAGGCGGAGCGGATCGCTGTGGAGCGGAACCGGGTAGCGCTAGTCATTTTGGATATTGCCATGCCGCGGGACGTCGATCCAGAAGTGCGGCGGGTCGATGGCATTCTCTTGTATGACCTGGAAGGACTGGAGCGCACGATACGCAACACTGCCGTCGTCGACGTAGCTGCCGCGGAAAAAGCGGAGAAAATGGTGGAAGCCGAAGCCCACGCCTTCGGCAAGAAATTGCAGTCGCAAGGTGGGGTACCGACCATCGTGGCGCTTCGCCACAGCCTGGAAGAGTTATGCCGGCAAGAACTGGATTCCTTTATCGAGGAGCGGGGGCCGTTTACCCGGGAGCAGGATCAATCGCTACACGCAATCACAGCACAGGTCATACAGAAGATTGCCAGCTCCCTCGCCCGCGAACTCAAGGAACTTCCAGAGAAGGAGGAACAGGAGCGCATGAGTGCAGCGGTGATGCGCTTGTTCCACCTGGATTCGCCCAACACGGCGCTTGCCGGCACCATTTTGGATAGAAGGAAGCAGGAGCGAGGTGGTAAGCAGGCCATCGCGGTCCACTGAACCATTTTGCAATTGGGTAATTTTGTAATTGAGTAATTTTTGGAAAGACGCTAGAGGACAGCCTCTCAGGCGGTGCGCCGCTCTGCGTACTGCTTAGTCTTCTGCAGCGATGGAATCGGCGCTCTCTTCTTCCGCTGCGCCGACCAATTCAAATTTCTTCAGCTTGTAGCGCAAGGCATCACGGCTGATGTCCAACAGCCGTGCCGCGTGGGTCTGATTGCCATTTGCATGGCGCATGGCCAGTTCCACCATGGCGCG
Source organism: Acidobacteriota bacterium (assembly GCA_003223595.1). GTDB lineage: Bacteria > Acidobacteriota > Terriglobia > Terriglobales > Acidobacteriaceae > Sulfotelmatobacter. The sequence continues at coordinate 546 of QHVR01000223.1, read as the reverse complement.
CTCGACTTCCTCGAGCGAGGTCCCTTCTTCGGGAATGTAGAGGCGCGGCAGCACGCGCCCATTCGCAAGTTGTTTGCCTCCACCGCCACCATCAGCCGGCGCACTGCTGGCCTCAAAGGCAGTCAAGCCGCTGCGCGCGGCATCTCCCAGTGCGAACGGCATGTAACGCGGTGTGAGGACGGACCCGTCCTCCAGAATCATGGCGCGCTCGATAGAGTTCTTCAGCTCGCGCACATTGCCCGGCCAGTTGTGAGCCAGCAGCAGGCGCCGCGTTTCCGGGCTGATGCCCCGAATGGATTTCTTGAACTTGCGGTTGTACCAGTCGATGAAGAAATCTACTAGCGGCAGAATATCTTCCGTGCGTTCCCGCAGCGGCGGGATGAAGATTGCAATGATCGCCAGCCGGTAGTAAAGATCCTGACGAAACTGGCCTTCGCGCACCGCTTTTTCCAGATCGCGATTGGATGCGGCCATGACCCGCACGTCCACCTGCATGTCGCGCACGGCACCGATGCGCCGGATTACCTGGTCTTCCAGCACGCGCAG
>QHVR01000222.1 GCA_003223595.1 Acidobacteriota bacterium | reverse complement strand
TTCGCGCTGGGCGTATTCAGCGTAGGCTTCCTCGCGGTTCCCATCATGACCACCGGCGCTGCCTACGATCTCTGCCAATCTCTAGGATGGAAGCACGGATTGCACTATCCCCCACGCGAGGTAAAGCGATTCAGCATCTCCATTGCGATCTTCACCGCGCTTGCCGTTGGTCTCAATTTCATGGGCATTAATCCCATGCGCGCGCTCGTGTTCTCTTCGATTGTGCAGGGAGTCTCCACGCCCTTTCTAATGTTGCTGATCATGCTGATCACCACGAATGGCAACATCATGGGACGATGGCGCAATACGCGCCCCTTGAACGTTCTCGGCTGGCTGAGCACAGCGGCCATGTTCGCCGCCAGCATCGCTCTGCTGATTACGTTTTTGAATTAAGCAGCGATCGCCGGATCACGCGGTTTCCGCTCCAGGTCTTGTTACCAGCCGGGTGAAGGTGTCGCGCAACTTTGCTTTTGACGCATCAAATGTCGCCCGCGTCAGTTTCCTGGTTCCCTCGCTCACGATAGCCCCCAGTAACTTCGCCGCTTTCACGGTTGCCGCCCGGCGCAATCCTTTCTTTTCCACTTCTGTCGTGCAGCGGCAGTACTCCTTCGTGATCATGCCCACGCGCAATGTGAGAAATGCGTTGGCCGATCCCGACAGCACCGAGCTGGTCAGCAAGTGCATGCCGGGAATAGCCGCGACCGTCGAGCCGAAAACGGTGCTGACCAGGACATCCACATCGACGTCCTCAATCCCCGCGGCAATGAATGCCGTGGACGCCACGTTGGCATACAGCTGCACGAAGTCACGCAGCGAAGGACGTTGATAGTACACGTGCGCGACCTTCCAGATAAGCCGCGTCTGCGCCGCAAACACGACCAGCACATCAAGACGCCCACTCTGCAGCACCGCCGTACTTAGGAAGACAGCCGAGGCGGCCTCGGTGACGACCGAGTCGGCTGACTTGTCGAGGACCGCGAGCGCGGCCTCCATCTCCTCAGCCGAATCCAGGCACATTCCCCGCAGCTGCGGATTGCGCGCCAGGCGCCGCTTGAACTCCTCCAGAAAAGCTTCGTACGCCTCGCCTTCCGTAGCCACGGGCGGCAGCATACGTTTGGGCAGGCGAAACCAGAGCACGAACGGAGTCGAGAGCAATGCAGCGTACAGGAAAATGAGCGCCCACATCACCGCGTCGCCGAATACAGGATTCAGGGAGCGTGCTGACTGCACAATCTGCGTCGTCTGGTTGAACAGAAATACTGCGAACACAAGCACGATGAACGCCGCTACGGTGAGAACGATCTTCTTGATGGTCGTCGACATGGAAGGCTCCGGTATTAGTATCGCCGGACGGCACGCATTGGGAAAGGAGTGGGGTGCATCTGACCGCACTATACCCTTCATCTCCGATGTGCCCGGGATGCGCGCTTGTAGCAAGTCACTTCTGCGACTTCCTCATCAGTTCCCACCGAGATGTCATGGCCGAATTGCGTTCGGTCGTGGGGCCCGCCGGCAAATGCCGCACCACATAGGCCGGCGAATGGCGAACCGCTGAGCAAAAGGCGAACGGCCACGGAATGCAGTAAGCCCACAAAACCTCCAGAGCCCGCATACATCGCAGGAATTATGAAACAAGCTTCACTCTCGTTCTCAGCGCCCTAGAGAGGCTTTGATATAGAGCACTTGTGCCTCGGTGTCCGCTGTGTCGACATCAATCAGAGAAATCGTAGCCCCGCCGTGTCCAGGTGCAATCAAGCCTATATAATTATGAGTTTTTCAAATCATCATCCAATGCGCTCATAGCGGAGGTTCTCGATGGCTGGCTCTTATAATGGGATTGCCGTCCCTGCAGACGGGAAAAAGATTGGATACTTGGGCGGCAAGTACGATGTTCCGGACAACCCGATTATTCCTTTTATCGAAGGCGATGGGACCGGCCGCGACATCTGGAAAGCCTCGCGACGCGTTTTTGATGCCGCGGTGGAGAGGGCCTACAAAGGGAAACGGCGAGTCACATGGTATGAGGTATTTGCTGGAGAAAAAGCAAAATCCAAGTTCGACAACTGGCTGCCCGATGACAGTGTGGATGCCATTCGGGAGTTCCGTGTCGCCATCAAAGGCCCGCTGACCACGCCGGTGGGCGGCGGTATCCGATCATTGAATGTTGCTCTTCGTCAAATTCTGGATCTTTATGCCTGCGTGCGCCCGGTGAAGTATTACCGCGGCGTGCCTTCCCCCGTGAAGCACCCGGAACGGATGGACGTCGTGATTTTCCGCGAAAACACCGAAGACGTTTACGCCGGAGTGGAGTGGGAGCAGGGAACACCCGACTGCGCCCGGCTGATCGAGTTCCTGAACAAGGACATGCTCAAGGGCGGCAAGAAGCAGATTCGCCTCGACTCAGGCGTGGGGATCAAGCCCATGTCGATTACTGGAACGAAGCGGTTGGTTCGGATGGCTATACAGCACGCGATGGAATCGGGCCGTAAGACGGTCACGCTGGTTCACAAGGGAAATATTCAGAAGTTCACCGAAGGAGCGTTCCGCAAGTGGGGCTACGAGATCGCCGTGCAGGAATTCCGGGACCAAATCGTAACGGAGCGTGAGAGCTGGATCGTCGACAACAAAGACAAGAACCCGAACCTAACGGTGGCTCAAAATGCGGAGATGATCGAGCCGGGAATGGAGTTCGCTCCGCCCGCATTCCGCCAATCGGTAGAGAGGGAAGTTAAAGACGTGCTGGAGGCCATTGGCAAAACGCACGGCAACGGGGCGTGGAAGAAGAAGATCATGATCAACGACCGCATCGCCGATTCGATCTTCCAGCAGGTGGTGACGCGGGCGGACGAGTATTCCGTCCTGGCGACTCCAAACCTGAACGGCGATTACATTTCCGATGCGTGCGCGGCCCAGGTTGGTGGGCTCGGAATCGCTCCCGGGGCAAACATTGGCGACGGCTATGCGATCTTCGAAGCCACGCACGGTACCGCGCCGAAATACGCCGACAAAGACGTGATCAATCCCGGGTCGGTGATTTTGTCAGGGGTCATGATGTTCCGCCACCTGGGCTGGAACGAAGCGGCCGATCTGATCGAACAGAGCATGGAGAGGACGATCGACCAGAAGAAGGTGACGTATGACTTCGAGCGCCTGATGCCCGGCGCCACAAAAGTAAAGACCAGCGAATTTGCCACCGCCATGATTGAAAATATGGGAGCGGGAGTGCTGGTTTAGCGGTCAGAGTGAATCGATCCGGTGGAATTTTGTGATTTTGTAATCGGGTAATTTTGTAATTTCTTCCGGTTCGGCGATTGGACTAGGGCTTTCAATTACCAAATTACAAAATTGCCAGATTACAAAGTTCTCCGAGGACTCATCATGCGCAAGAAAGTAACGATTGTAGGATCCGGCAACGTAGGCGCAACTGCGGCTCACTGGATTGCGAGCAAAGAACTCGCGGACGTGGTTCTTATCGACATCATTGAGGGCGTACCGCAAGGGAAGGGTCTTGATCTGCTCGAAGCCATGCCGATTGAGAAGCGTGATTCCCACATCAGCGGCACCAACGAATACAAAGACACTGCGAACTCTGACATCGTGGTCATCACCGCGGGCATCCCGCGCAAGCCGGGCATGAGCCGCGACGACTTGCTCAACACCAACTACAACATCATGAAAGCGGTGGTTGGGGAAGTGGTGAAGAATTCGCCAAACTGCATCCTGATCATCGTGTCGAATCCGCTCGATGCGATGGCGCAAGCTGCCTTTAAACTGAGCGGCTTCCCGCGCGAGCGCGTCATTGGCATGGCGGGAGTCTTGGACTCGGCTCGCTTCCGCGCTTTCATTGCCGATGAACTGAAAGTCAGCGTGGAGAACGTCACGGCATTCGTCCTCGGCGGACACGGCGACACGATGGTGCCGTTGCCGCGCTATTCGACCGTTGCCGGAATCCCGATCACAGAGTTGATCGAGAAGTCCCGTCTCGAAGCGCTGGTACAGCGAACTCGCGACGGCGGCGCGGAGATCGTGAAATACCTGAAGACTGGCTCCGCATATTACGCTCCCTCGGCGGCGGCCACTGAGATGGTCGAAGCCATTCTCAAAGATAAGAAGAAAATCCTTCCGTGTGCCGCTTACCTGAAAGGAGAATACGGGATTGACGGGCTGTACGTCGGCGTACCCGTGAAACTGGGTGCAAAAGGAATCGAGAAGATCATTGAGATCAAGCTTACTCCGGAAGAGAAAGCTGGCTTAGATAAGAGCGCTGCAGCAGTTAAGGAGTTGTGTGGCGTGATCGGGGTTTAGGTTGATGTCTGGAGTGCTTGGATGACACCGTCAGATTCCGTTCGGCAATCTGACGGCTCCTCTCACGACCAGATTACTTATCGCCGGCGTGTTCGGCTTCACTGCCAAACGTTGGTGATTGTCAAAACGTTAGAGGCATGGCCCAGATAGCCGAGGCCATACATCGCTTCCAAGGTTCGCAGCACGTTGTAGTGCGTAATCTTCTGCCCGTATTTGCCCGGCTTCACCATTGGACCTACGAAGATTGTAGGAATGCGGTTGGACGCCGAGGAATCGTCTTCATCCCAAGTAATGATCAGCAAGCTGTTATTGGCTTTCGCCCAGTGTACGTAACCCAACAACTTCGCCTGCAGCCAACTGTCCGCCTGCTGAATCGTGCCGTCGTGCATGTCATTGAGCAAGTTGGGATTCACAAACGAGACTGTCGGCAGATTCGCATAGTTGGTTGGAAACGAGGTAAGCGGCTGATTCACTGCCGATGGCAAATTCGAGAAATCTGTCCACGGCGCGTGCTTTCGCACGTACTTTCCTGAAACACAAACTTCTGATCCCGCCGAGGGCAGCCCTTCCGAATACGCCCTAAAAGTCTTCTTAGCGGCGAGCACTTGATGTGCAAGATTCGAGCCGCTGAATGTGTGTGGGCAGGAGTCATTGGTGATGCCCTGGGTTGAACCCGAGAACAGCGCAAGGTAATTCGGCTGGCTCGGGTGAGCCACCGCGTAAGAGCTAGTGAACAGGGCTCCTTGCGAAGCCAAGGTGTTAATAAAGGGTGCCTGCGGCGAATTGATGATCTCAGAATACGAATGATTTTCTTCCACGACGACTACAACATGGCTTGGACGCGGCAGAGACTGCGCAGTGAGTATTCCAGGTCCGCACAAAAGGAGAGCAGCCGCCAACAGCGGCGAGGCGAAACGTAACATGTCTGGTTTGGTCCTTTACAGGGTTACCCGCCGGCAGCGGACGGCTTCGGTTATCTACATTCTATGTCCGCGAATGAGCGGGTAGGCAGAAGTACCCGCCCTGAAAGGCTTAAGCCCAGGATGCATACGCCGTCGGCCAGGTGCGATTAAGTTTGCTCGATGGTCACTTTCTTCAGCACCACATCTTTGTTCGGACGATCGTTGCGCGCGCGCGGCAGGGCCGTAATCTTATCGACTACATCCTGACCTTCGACTACCTCGCCGAATATCGTGTGCCGCCCTGTGAGCCACGTGGTCGGCCCCACGGTGATGAAGAACTGGCTGCCATTGGTGTTGGGACCAGCGTTGGCCATGGCTAATTTTCCTGGTTTGTCGAATTTGTGCGGTGAGCCTTTGGTCTCATCTTCAAACTGGTAGCCGGGGCCGCCCATGCCTGTTCCTTGCGGATCGCCGCCCTGGATCATGAAATCAGGGATCACACGGTGGAAAATGGTCCCATCGTAGAGTCGATCCTTGGACTTCTTGCGGGTGGTAGGATGAGTCCACTCCCGCTTGCCTTCGGCGAGTTCCACGAAGTTCGCCACTGTCTTCGGAGCCTCTTTATCAAAGAGCCGGCAGACGATGTTTCCTTCGGAGGTTTCAAACGTCGCGTACATTCCAGGTTGACGAGCCATGAGAGTCCTTTCGAATAAATGTTGGAGTAGGAATACCCCTCGGGCTGCCCAGTTGAGAGGAACTCGACAGCGCTGCAGGGATCCTATTTTGGAGACGAAGCGGGTTTCGAGGTTGCTGCCGAAGAAGGTTTTTTCGCGGCAGCGGCTCCGGTCCGCCTGGCTGCAGTCGCGCTGCCGCCGCCTTTCTGAATCGCGATGTGGTTGATCCTGATCGGCCGGTAAGGGCGGTCATTAGCATCGCGACTCATGGCCGCGATCTCTTTCACCAGCGCTACCGACGCTTCATCGCACTGGCCGAAGATCGTATATTTTCCGTTGAGCATATTGGCCTGCTGTCCGGTAAATGGCACTTCGGTGATGAAGAACTGGGAAGTGTTTGTGTTTGGTCCGGCATTGGCATAGGCGAGACGCCCGGCTTTATCAAACGTCAAGTCGGGTGAAACTTCGTTCTTGAATGGTTTAATCGGATCGGCACCGGAACCTGTGCCCGCGGGATCTCCGCCCTGGATCATGAATCCCGGAATGACCCGATGGAAGATGGTGCCGTCGTACAGCGGAACGCCATGTTTGCTGGCGCCGCTCACTGGATTCTTCCAGTCTTTCGTTCCGTTGGCGAGCCCGATGAAGTTGGCTACGCCGATGGGGGCCTTATCGGGAAAGAGCGTGCAGTTCATCTTGCCGGCGGTGGTGTCAATCACGGCACTCGGCTCCGACGCGGAGCCCGAAGTACCAGGTTTGGCTGCCGTGGAAGGTTTGGCGGAACTGGTTTGAGCCGCCGCCAACGATGCGGCCATCAACAGTGCGCCGAAAACTATAAATGTTCTTCGCATGAGTGCTCCTTCGATCCTTAATTCTTTGCAACGATAACAGCGCAATGTTGCATTGTACGTCAACAGCCTTGATCTTTATTTTGCCACGGCAGTGCCATCCTGAGCAGCGGCCGCACGCATTTCGCGGCTTACGCGTTCGACGTCACGGAAGACGCGCATCAGATTCCCGCCGAGAATCTTATGAATGTCGGAGGCGCTGTAGCCGCGATCGAGCAACGCTTGCGTGATCTTCGGCAGGTCGGCGGCCGAATCTATTCCCTCGGGAGTCGCGCCGCTCACGCCATCGAAGTCAGAGCCCAGTCCCACGTGGTCGAGTCCGGCAACTTTCGCGATGTGATCGATGTGATCGATTAGCGAACTCAGCGGGGGCCGCGGGATTTTCGCCATCCACTCGCGCTCGATCCGGTCGACTTGCACGTAGTCGACAGGTTTGCCCTGGGCTTTCTGGTCGTCGAGGATTCGCCTGCGCTTCCAGCGCTTTACGGAAATTCTCGTCATCAAATCCGTTGAAGAAGTTCACCTGTACGACCCCGCCATTTTTCGCCACGGCCTTGAGCATGTCGTCAGTCATGTTGCGAGGCGCATTGACCAGTGCGCGAGCCGACGAGTGCGAGGCAATGACGGGAGCCTTGGTGGTAGCTATCGCGTCCCAGAACGTCTTGTCCGCAACATGCGAGATGTCGACCATCATTCCCAAGCGATTCATCTCCAGCACGACTTGCTTGCCGAAGTCGGTCAGGCCATTGTGGTGCTGAACCTTGGGATCGTCGACGTCGCCTGAGGAATCTGCCCACTCGTTGGTGTTCGACCAGGACAAAGTCATGTAGCGCACGCCAAGACGGTAGAAATCGCGCAGGAGGTGCATGTCATTTTCGATGGAGTGTCCACCTTCAATCCCCATCAGCGCAGCCAGTTTGTGCTCGCGGTGCGCGCGCTCGATATCGGCGGTGGAGAAGGCCATCATCAGCCGATCGGGATGATGCGCCGCCTGTTCATAGACCGAGTCGATCAGATCGAAGCTGTGCTTTGCGTAATTGCCCTGGTTGGTCTGGGGATCGACCCAGATGGAAAAGAATTCCGCTCCCAAATTGCCGCGCCGGGCTTTGTCGAGACTGATGTGCCCGATGTCGTTAGGGTCCGTCGATCCCATGTCGAATCCCTCATCGAGAAAGCGCTGCGGGGTATCGGCGTGCGTATCAACGATCAGGGCCGAGTCATGAATCTGACGTGCTTTGGCGCTGATTGCGGCGTCTGGCGCTTGGGCAACCGCGAATGAAGACACTACGACTGCGATGACAAGCGATTTGAGAGTCATAGGCTGGTGCCTGAGAACGAAGGCAAGTTGTCGATTGTATAAGCAGACGAGCGCGCAGTCCAAATAGGACGTGAATTCGGCAGTGGTGCAGTGGAAAATGCAAAGCCTTTGGTGCGGGTTGCGTGCCTATGGGAGACTTGGATTATGCCAAAGAAATTAGTCAAGGTTCGCTGTGCTAAGTGCGGACACATAGATGACCCTCGAAAAGTCGAATTGCAGGGCAAATCTCTCATATTTGTTTGCCCGAACTGCGGGGAGAGGAACACTACCAGTCCCGACGAGGATTTCAGCCAAGCGACTTCTCGGACAATTCGGTAAGCTACCGAGAATCGCTAATCGGAGCATGTCTT
>QHVR01000411.1 GCA_003223595.1 Acidobacteriota bacterium | reverse complement strand
TTCATTCCGGCCCAGCTCTTGCGTGTGGATTCCTCTGGAGAGCCTCCCCCGTTCCAGTGAGTCTCCAGACTTACTGCGAAGCGATATCCATCCTGCTTGAGAGCGCGGAACTGTCCTGCCCAGTCGATGAGACCGGCGCCCATGGGTGCCCAGTCGTACTTCTTGCCCTTTTTGACGACGTCTTTGCAGTGGCAGTGCCCGATGCGGTCTTTCGGCAGAAGCTTGTACCCGTCGGGATATGGGATTTCGCCACTCGCGGCAGCATTACCTGGATCCCAGTTCAACATGAATGCCGGGGCCTGCACCGCGGTGAGAACCCTTGCCGACTCGGCTCCGGTCGCGGTGTTGCAGGCCGGCTCGTTTTCCAGAACAAGAATCAGTCCACTCTTGCCACACTTCTCAGCCGCTTCCCGCAATTTGTCGTTCATGGCAGACCGATAGGGGGCCTGATCCTCCAGGCGCCAGAAATCGAAGCAGCGCACGCGATCCGTGTCGAATGCCTTGGCCATTGCGATGGCGCGCTCCAGGACTTCGTCCTGCTGCTTCCAGTCGAATGCGGCGCTGAAACTTTTTGCCTCGCTGAACTTCGATTTGGGAGCACCTGGCCAATCGACCTTAAATAGCGGGCTGGCGATATCGGTAACCTTGAGCTGATTCTTCTCGATGATGCGGCGGGCTTCCGCGACTTCCTTTTCGTCGAGGCTGACGATGTTCTTTTTCCACATGCTGCGAAGCTCGATCCAGCGCATGCCGAAATCGCGAGCCGCCACTTCGCAGACGTGACCGAAATCCTGCGAGATCTCGTCATTGATGACTGCGACCCGAAAAGGCGAGTTGGAATACTTAGTCGCTCCGAACGTGGGGATAGCGTGAGCCGCGCTCATGGCGGCCATGCCAGCGAGGAATTCGCGACGTGCAATGGGAGTGGACATGCAGAAACCCTCAACTCGTTTCTCACGAAGGGTGCCAATAAATCTATCACTTAGGAAGGGATCGAGGGTAATCCGAGTACGCCGAGTAGAGAGTGCATGGGATCACGAAGACCCTGCCGAGCTTCGCTCGGCCAGACAGCCGGGGCGGCTGTCGCTACAGGAGATCCATGGGGCTGTCGCTACTGGGGATATTTGTGGGCAAAACAAAACGCCCCAGACTCACTGCTGAGTCTTGGGCGTCTGTTGATCAGCCCTCCCCCAAGTGCTGCTCGAGGACTACTGTAGCTTTGGGGTGCGCTCCGGTAAATGGCTCGCCCGTGCCATGTATAGCACCAAGGTGCTATAGAGATAAGTCGAGGAGTAGAAAGACCCTGGTGAAAGGACTTGCAGGGTTTAGCTCGGTGCGATGTGCGCTGCTGACCAGGATCCAAGGTTTCGAGTTTTCGAGTTTCGTGTTTCAAGTTTCCAGAATCCCCGAAACACGAAGCGTGAACGTCGAAACTCCAAAGGGGGTAACTGCCAGTCAAGTGCCCATTGGTAATTTGTCGTAATACATGACCCGGTACAAAATCGACTTGCCCACCACTTCGTAGTCCAGCAAGCGGATGTCTCTGTGGAACCCGCTTCGCTGAACAACTCAGAGGATACAGAGTGAGGAGTGTATGTCCCGCGCGAAGGCAACAATTCTGTGTATCGACGACCACTGGAGTGGACTGATCGGGCGCAAGATATTCCTGGAACAAAGCGGCTACGAAGTGCTGGAGGCAACGGGCTGGGATGACGGTCTGCGGCTGTTCCGCTCGCGAATCATCGATGCAGTAGTGCTCGATTACCAGATGCCGGGCATGCGGGGCGACGTGGTTGCGGCCAAGATGAAGAGCATCAACTCGCGAGTGCCCATCATGCTATTGTCGGCCTACGGGCCGCTGCCCGCGAACAAGCTGAAATCGGTTGACACCTTCTTATCAAAGTCCCAACCCCCGAACATCCTTCTCTCCTCGCTGAAAGGCCTGCTGGAAGGGCAACACAAACCGTTTTTCTCGCGCTGGCTCGACCACTGGAAGAGCCGCAACCAGGGAGTGACCCATTGAAGCTCTTGAAACTGATCCTTCGCCAAACCTGCACCCACCGGTTCTCGTGGCCGCGCATCGACAGCAATGGACATCACTACCAGGTGTGCCTCGGTTGTGGCGTCGCCTACGAGTACGACTGGAATGGAATGAAACGCACGAATCGGGTACACAGCGAGCACGTGCCCGGCAGTGATTTGCAGTACGTTTCGCATTAATCAGTTTCTGGTTTGGTTATGAGCCCATTGTCGCCAATGTATCGCGCGGTCCGCGCCCCCAGGGTAAGCTTGCGCGAAAGCGTTCCCATTACGATCCAACTGGAAAACAAACGCCTGCACGCCGGCAAGCTGTACCGTTTGTCAACTACGGGTGGGCTGCTGGAATTGACGCCCTACATCGACGAACGCACGAAGGTGCTGTTGAGCTTTCAAGTCGGGGCTGGTTTGTTGCAAGGCAAAGCCGAAATGCTGTTTCCCATGCGCGGCGGCATGGGTTATTTTCAACCATTTCGGTTCATCGGCTTCGCGCTCGGCGCGTGCCAGAAGCTTGAGGCGCAGATCTCCGTCCTACTCCGAGAGGCCGTGGGGCCAAACCATTCTTTGGCATTGAGTGCCCCGCCCAATCTCCTGGAGTCGCTCTAGTTCGCCGCTGCAAGAGGCGAGGGCTCCGGGTCGAACGCCAGTTCTATGGCGTTAATCTCAGGCAGAGACCACTGACGATACCGGACGGAAGCGATTGCAGGTGGTCCATGCCTTGCGGCACGAAGCGCTGACCATAGCGGTCGTTCAGCAGACGATAATCAGGGAGCGACTGACCTGCAAGCTGGTTGATGGCCGTATTCCCAACCACGATGCGCAGATCGTTCTGCCCAGGTTTCAAAAACGATTTCACATCGATGCTGTACGGCGGATGCCACACTACGCCGACGTGCTGGCCGTTTACGTACACGTCGGCCGCCTCTCGCACGGGACTTTCCAGGTAAGCGCGCATATTGAACGTGGGCAGCGGATCGGGGATTGGCACAGGCATACCTTCCCCGAAGTCCAACACTGCTCTAGATCCAGGCCCTGGAACGGGGAGTTCGAAGGTTTTTTCGTAGGTAACTTCGCCCGAGTAGTATTTGAATTTCTCTTCGTCGCTCCAGGAGTGCAGGCGCGACATGTGGATCGCCTGTTTCGAAGCATTGAAGGTCACCTTCCACCGGAGGGAGAGATCGATGCTTGTGCCCGAATCTGTTTGAGGTGGCGACCAGGGTGGCAGCCGTTCGTCGGCATTCGTAAAGAAGATCAAGCGCGATTCATAGGGCTGGAATGGAAGCTCGACGTCAGACGCATTCTTCAGTCTCGAAATCTGCCCGGTGAAGGGATCCCACGATTCCGCATAATTTCCATGTTGCCGGAAATTGGCGTGAACCGTACGTGCACGGTTGCTCGTGTTCGCGATGAAGTAGAGATCGCCAAAACTCAGGCGCCGATGAATGAAACCGATCTCGGGCGTGCGTGGGGAAAAGACGACATCCGGTTTGGTGAGAGCCGCGAGCACGCTTCCGAGTTGCGACTCATCTTGGAGAAAATGACCTGAGGCCTGCTTGCCGCCGAACAGTCGTTGTGAGATTTGACGGATTTCTTCCGTCTCAGGTGCCGCATTCAAGAATCCGGGCGCGCTGGAAGGCAGATGCCGTGTCGCGAGCACGATGCCGCCGCGCAGGGCGTACTGCTCGATTTTCTTGTAGGTGGCGACGGGGAGGCGCTCAACCGCAGGCAAAATCAGCACAGGATAAGAGATGCCCAGGGCATCAATGGCATCGGCGTCGATGAAGTCGAGGTTGAAGCCGACATCCAAAATTTGAGGAATTACCTGGGGGCCGAGCAGTTTTGGCATTGACTCATCGATGCTGCCCCCTTCTTCGCGCGTGTTGGATCCTTTCTGCGGCGGGACAGAGACGGTGAAGTTCGCCCAAGCATCATCATTCGGCAAGAGCAGCGCGACATCGTTTGCCGGTTGCCCTTGACGCAAAGCGAAACTTACGCGTTGCAGATAGGCTGCCAGGTCGGGCATAGCGAACGACCAGGGATTGTGCGCATTGAAGGCGCCAGCGGCGTACATCCGCCATCCCGGATCGCCTGCGTTCTCCGGCGAGTACGGCCAGCCGTGGCCCACCAGTTGATTGATCCCTTGCAGAAAATGCAGATCGGCTTCAGCCTTCATGTCCAGGGGCGTAGCCCGGAATGCGGGAGAGTGCAGCCACGTCCAGATCTCCGATGAGATGACTGGTTTCCCGAACAAGTGTCCCGCCGATGCGGCCCATCGCGTGTCCGAAAATTGCCGCCACATCTGCAGAGTTGCTTTCCCCTCTCCTTCGGGAAGATCGACGTACCGGTTGCTGGAGAGCGTCACCGGGGGAGTGCCGTAGGTTTGCGATCGCAAAAAGGTGTGGTGTTGCGTGGCCCATTGTTGCAACGGCCGCAGATAATTATCGTTCGCCAACTCGGTAAGGGTCTTGCCCCAATCGTGGCGGATTGCCCCGCTGTCAGGTCCGGCATCGCCGATCAAAGCGAGCAGATGCGGAGTCAGGTCATATTCGCGCCGGTGCGAAAATTCCTGCAGCAAGTCCGGTGTCCAATCGGACTCATTGTCTTCCAGGCTGTCGCTGAAGATGGCGTAAGGAGGATGATCGCCAAAGGCTTGCATGAGACGGTCGCCCACTGTGTGAAGGTGTGTCTGGATCGCCCGCTCGTCGTAGTGGTCGAGGACAAAACCTTCGGCGCCGAGCGCGGGGCGCTTCACTGTCATGCCCGTGCGGCTGGAGATAAAGAAAATAGCCGCCGGAGCAGCTGCCGCGTCAGGCGGAACTTCAAGACGGGTATTTTCCATCGCGATTCCGCTAATCGGCTTTGCGTTCTGGAAATCGCCGGCGTCAGGCAAATTTGCCACCCAAAATGCTGCCAGCAACTTCTCGCCAGACGTAATGTTTGGTAGCGGAATAGATTTTGCGCCGCGAGGAATGGCAACCCTCTCAACCCGCATTTCGCCGGCAGATCGCGTGATCGGGATCTGGGGTCCGCCGAAAGGCCAGCCGCTGCCCAACGTTATATCTAGCCGGAGACCCAGCCGGTGCGCTTCCCCGGCGGCGAAATGCAAAGCTTCGATGTATGGATCGGAGAGATACGGCAGATTTCGGAACCCGGTCTCCGGATTGTCGAGCGCAAGAGGGTACAACGTGGCGATTTCCACTCCGCCGATACCCGCCGCCTTCATCTGTTCGAGTTCGCGCTGGATCTCGGGTTTGGTGACCGCCGGACCAAACCACCACCAGCGCATCATGATGCGGGAACCATCGGGCGGATGCGTAAAAGACTCGCGCAAACGGCCCAGATCGGTCTGCGTCTGGGCAAGAGCACCCGTGCTACAGAACAGCAGAATCGCAAAAACAACCAAATTTGAAATTGTGGACAAGTTTCCGTCCCCACTCTTTCAAGCAAGGCGACATGCTATCGGATTCGCGGGCGAACGGCACCACAAACGAGCGCTCAACGCAAATCGTCTGAAGGAAAAATTGGCAGGCGGAGCAGCAGATGTGCGGCGGCTTTCGATGTGATCCCTAAGCTTCTGAAAAGATGGAGCCGACGAGCGGACTTGAACCGCTGACCTGCCGATTACGAATCGGCTGCTCTACCAACTGAGCTACGTCGGCCTGATTTCGATTTTAAATGGCAGGTGCGAAACCGTAAAGCATCGGCTTGCTGAAGTCGTGCCACAGCTCCGGAACTCACAAGCTTCAACCTTGGTTACGCCGCCCGCGCCGCGGCCAGTGCCTCGTACTCTCGCTCCGAATCCGAGGATAGAAGCACCCACATGGTGTAGATACCCAGCGCGGTTCCGAACGGGATATTCGTGAACAGCGAGATAAATCCTAAGACCAACGCCAGGATCCTTGCCCAACTCTCGTGCTGCAGGAGACCCCATCCGGCGATGAATCCTAACGCGGCTTTTGCCAGCAGAAGAATGGCGATCACGCTGAGCAATGGCCGCAAGAACGCTCCTGCAGCCTCGGGGGCGCCAAACTCGCGCGCGTGCGCAAAGATGGTATTCGCCACGATGTAAAGAACGATCGCGCCCACGGTATTGAAAGCTGAAAATGCCAGCCAGAACAGCGCAAGCAGGCGAACGTGTGCCTGCACTCGGCCGGGACGGGGTTGGGCGAGCGAAACCGGTCCCACGATCTGCTTGCCGCAGTTGTTGCAGAACCGCTGACCGGATTGCACTGTCGCGCCGCATCCATCGCAGAACATGATTTCTCTTCCTCCCCTTATGAGCTTCGCACTGCAACTCCGACTGTCCGTTCGCGTTCAGATACGTGGTTCAGAACCGCGGTCAGAAATGCTGTCAGAGTATACGAAGGCTTCTGCGTAGAGTTCCTTGTAGTCGGGAATCATATAAGAGGGCCCGGGTTACAAACGAAAAGGCCACCCGGCAACAGGGCGGCCTCTTCTTCAAGGGAGAATAGTTCCAACGGAGGCTTGTAAATTCCGTCAAAACTTTCTGCCGAAATCTTATGAGCCGAAAAACAAAGGTGTCAAGCGATTTTTAGGAAATAAATGCCTTTGTTTTCAGTTATTTATGAAATAGGTCAACACTCCGGACGAATGTAGCAAAATGAGACAAATGGAGCCGATGGTGACGGTAAGCCGATCTTTCTAAACGTACTTACCTTATCAGGAGGGATTCTGGGCCCGCTCGGAAGCATTCCCGCCGGGGCCCTTCACGACGGTCTCGGTCAGATGGAGGGAGATGAATTCCATCTGCTCGGGACGGTCAAAAACCCTGTCGGGAAAGAATCGCTTCACCAAAATGCGCACGCCTCCAAAGGCGACACCGGCGATGATGGCGATGCCGCCGAGAATCGCGCACAGCACCACGGTGTTCAGAATCAGCGAGTAAAGCTGGTGAACTTCGGTATTTTCTGACGGAGTGTTCCAGGTAACGTTGGCTTCGTAGTTCACGCGCCCCAGCAAGGTTTTGGCATCGCTGTCAGAAATTCCTCCGCTGACGATCGCGACAATAGGCCCCGTGCGCTTATCGAAAAAACTTCCCGAACCGGCGATCTCTGAAATACCGGAGCTGTTCTGGTTCGTCATTTGATGGGCTGCATCAATGCGCCGCACGTGCTCCGCTGCAAGCTGTGGCGTGGGATAAGAAATCAACATAAGAGTCGCTTCGCCGCTGGGAGTCTGGTAGTGCGCCAATGAGGCCTCGGCGCTTGCCCCAAAGTCCACCAGATCGGTGGAGACAGGCGAAGCTATCGCGGCCAGAGCTATCGGTCCCATGACGTATTTCTGCGTGTTCGCCACGTAATTGCGGGTGGGAAAGAACTGAATGAAGGAGGGCAGATTCCCGGCGTTGCCGCCTGGCTTGGGCAACATGCCCGCGAGTTCGCGCAGTTCCGCACCGGACATTGGGGTCTCTCTGCTGAATTGCGCATCGACCAAGACGTGTCCCCGATAGAAAAGAACCCGATCCCCGACGGAGGATCCCTGATCCCCGATCTGCTCCTTGTTCATGTCCGGCCGCAGATAAAACGTGTACGCACCGAAAGCTCCGGACGCATCGGAGAAGCGCGCGGCGCGAATCTTGAGCGTGCGGCCATCCTCGCGGGTGTAAGTGGCCGCAGTCAGGTCGGTGAAGCGGTATTCCTGCAGCACGCGCGCGTTGCTGGCGTCGGCAACTGCGGGATCGCTGCCGGTGCGCGGAGTGCCTTCCATCTGCCATCCGCCAAAGACCTGCGGCAGCAGCGCAGGAGCCTTGCTTTGCGGCGGGCTTGCCGCAAAAGCGGCGCCCACCAGGCAGGCGAAGACAATCGATAAAATCAGTTGGAAGGGGAGTCTCATCGGCACTCGGTGCGTCTATTTATTAGACCACAGCAGCGTGCTAAAAGTTTCGGGATGCCTGCAAATCATTGAATATACGTGTCCTATCCGCCCGGCAGAGGGCTTGGTTACTTACGTGCCTTACACCTACACGTCGGGGCCATTCCCAATTGCTATAAAGCGAGGCAGACTAGTTACCGGATGCGATTGTGCTTGTGAACACGAGGCAGATGATTGAGCGCCGGGGAAACCGCACGAAAGCCGTCCTGCCCGTTAAGGTCAAGGGGACGGACAAGGCGGGTAACGCTTTTGAGGACCTGGCGCATACGCTGGACGTGACTGCAGTGGGAGCCCGCCTGGGGGGCATCCGGCACGAGTTGAAGCTGCAGGACGAGGTTACGGTTTTTTACCGCCAGCGCAAGACGCAGTTCAGGGTGGTCTGGATCAAAAAAATGCAGGGCACAAGCGAGTTTCAGATCGGACTGCAGGCGCTGTCGCAGGACAAAGAGGGTTGGGGATTGGGGCAAGAGCAGCAGAGTGTGCCCGCGAAGGTCCCCCTCTCCATGGCTCAAGGGTCGGTTTAACGGAGGAAACCAGTGAAATACTCATATCGCAATCTTTGGTCAGATCAAGAAGGACAGGACATCGCCGAGTATTCCGTAATGATGGCGGTGATTCTGGTGATTGTTGTGGGGACGGTACGGCTGATCGGCTCGAACGCCAACAACGTCTTCTCGCAGGTTAGCAGCGCAATCCAGTAACAGACATTCCGCGTCCACTCGCCCCTCGAGTCGCAGGCAACGGCCAGCGTCCGCATCGCAAGCCGCGCTGGTCGTTGCCCTCCAGTCACTTGCAGCCTGCCAGTTTTCCCGCTGAAATCCCAGTATGAGTCGCCTTTTCGGTTTTCTCAGCGTAGTCATTGTCATGGCCGCAGGTCTCTACATCTATTCCCGCCAGGTGCAGAGCACGTCTGCAGCTATGGGAACGAACAATCCTAAGGCTGCCATCAACATCACTGGAGTCCGCACCGACCTGATGACCATCGCTCAAGCCGAGCGTGGATACTTCGCGCTGGAAGGAAAATACGCATCGCTGGACGACCTGATCTCCAGCCGGTCGTTGAGTGTTGCCCGACAGCGCCTTCCCTACAGCTATGATATCGAGACGAGCGGCAGCGGATTTCGCGTAGTGGCAAGCCGCACGAGTGAGGACAAGTCCGGGGCGCCAGCCCAGATCTCGGTGGACGAGAACATGCAGTTTCAAGTTGTGCAGTAGCTCGGATTCAAACCGATATTCCCGACGTCTACGCCCACATCCCGCCTGCTTTGGAGTTTGACACCGCCGCAACGCTTACCTAGACTGCAGTGTAGGTCCGAGGTATTGCATGGGTTGGCTGCAAAACAAGTTCGAAAAGAATTTTCTGATTTCCACCGTCGACTACGTCTTTAATTGGGCGCGAAAATCGGCGGTATGGCCGATGACCTTCGGCCTGGCCTGCTGCGCCATTGAGATGATTGCGTCCTCCACGTCGCGCTTCGATATCGCGCGCTTTGGATCCGAGGTCTTCCGTCCCAGCCCGCGGCAGAGCGATCTTATGATCGTAGCCGGCACAGTAACGCTGAAGATGGCCCCGGTCGTAAAGCGCATTTACGATCAGATGCCGGATCCGAAGTGGGTAATCTCGATGGGCGCCTGTTCTTCCGTCGGCGGCCCTTTCAACACCTACGCCGTGCTGCAGGGTGTGGATAAGATCGTCCCCGTGGACGTCTATGTCACCGGCTGTCCGCCGCGCCCCGAAAACCTGTTTTACGCGCTGCTCAAACTGCAGGACAAAATCGATACCATGACGATCGCCAGGAAGCCCACCGAAGTCCGGCTGGATCCGAATATGGTAGAGAACTTCAAACGCCAGGTAATGATCGCCCAGACCCTGCAACCAAAGTAAGACTGGAACTCATGTAGCGATAGCCGCCTCGGCTGTCCGGACGAGCGATGCTCGGCCGCCACGACGAACACAAACAATGTCGAACCTCACCAAGGTAACGGTCGAATCCAATCTTCCCAGGCCGAATGAAGCCAAAGAGTTCTCTTGCGGCGACAGGGAAATTTGCGTCGCCAACGTAAACGGGACTTACAGCGCGATGGACAATATCTGCTTGCATCGCGGCGGGCCGCTCGGCCAGGGAACGATCGAGAACGGCAAGGTCGTGTGCCCGTGGCACGCCTGGGCTTGGGATCCCACGACGGGTGAAGCCGCTCACAGTGCCAGTGCAAAAATCGCGGTTTACTCCCTGAAGGTTGAAAACGGGGATGTACTGATTGAAATCTGATTCCAGAAATCCCCATCTTTTTGAGAATCTCCACAATAAATAGCGCCTACGCCCGTCGAAAGCTTTAGATCGTGCCACACGACATCTTCAGCACAGAGGGCACAGAGGAATTTCCCCCGGTCCTCTGTATGCACTGTGGTGAAAATGGGGACCTCCATGCCCGTATCCAAGTCCGTCAGGCGTCTGCTCTGGTTTGCAGTAGTGTTCCTGGTTGTAATCGGCATCGCCGCGGTCACCCGGCGCAGCCTCGCCCTGCTCTGGCCGCAGCATTTCGCCGGCAAGACTGGTGTCGGTTCTGGTCTCGATGCCGGATTCGCCCGCGATGCGGCTTTGACATTCATTCATATTTTGCCTGGTGCGTTCTTTCTCGGACTTGCGCCGTTGCAGTTTTTGCCCAGATTCCGCGAGAGGAACCTGAAATTCCATCGACGCATGGGAACGCTACTCGTCATCTGCGCCCTGATCATAGGCGTATCCGCCCTGGTGATGAGTTTCACGATGAACATCGGCGGAGCGAACGAAACGGCAGCCACTACTCTGTTCGCCATCGCATTCCTGATCTGCCTGGTAAGGGCTTACATCTACGCGCGAAGGCGGGAGATCGAGCGCCACCGTGAGTGGATGATCCGCACCTTCGGCATCGGTTTAGGAGTAGCGACAACCCGCCCGATCGTGGGAATGTTCTTCGCCTTCCGCCGCCTCACGCCACACGAATTCTTTGGAATCGCGTTCTGGCTGGGGTTCACGATCACCTTCATGGCGGCAGAAGCCTGGATCGACTACACGCGCTACCATCAAGTCCAGCTTTCGAAGTTCGCGCTAGAACGTGCGGGCGGATATTTGACGGCGCAAGAGCGTTAGCCCTCCCAGTCAAGGCCAACGTCGTTAGGGCGTCAGATAAGCCTTACCTCGAGAGACCTTGTATTGCAGGGTGGCCGCAAGATGATCGATGTCGGCGGCGGCGATGTTCACGGTCATCGAATCGAGCAGGGGAGAGCGACTGCTGCCTACGACATCGCGCCGCACCTGGATTAGAAGAGCTTGTACAACATTGGGATCGAACTTCTCCGGAGCGAGCCGTACCAGATCGCTCAGAGCGCTTCCTACTGACAGCGGCGCACGGTAAGGACGCGTGCTGGTCATCGCGTCAAAAGAGTCAGCGACGCCCACGATCCGAACCGGCAGCGGAACCTCTTCCTGCATCAGCCTGTCAGGATATCCCGAACCATCCGCGCGCTCGTGATGCCAACGTACAGTTTCCGGGATCCTGGGCCAGGGGAACTGGACGGTGCTGACGATCTCGTGACCGACGGTGGTGTGATCGGCCATCTCGCGAAACTCTTCGGGGTCCAGGGCCCCGGGCTTTCCGAACAGCCTCCGATCCACCGCGACCTTGCCGATGTCATGCAGATATCCCGCGCTGCGCAGGGCCGCAACTTCACTGGATTCCATCCCCATGGCGTCGCCGATGGACGCGGCGTAGCGCCCCACTCGCAGCGAATGCCCGTGAATGTTGACGTGTTTCACATCGATTGCGGTGGCGAAGGCTTCGAGGGCATTATCGTAAAAGCCGTGCAGCGAAGCCATCAGCTTCAAATTTTCCGAAACGCGCTGCGCGATGGTCTGGGTCAGCGCGTGGTTCTGCACGGCCAGGGCGACGTAGGAGCACAGCAGTTCCAGCGCATCCAGTTCGTTGTCTTCATAGAGGGAATCGCCCGGCCTGCGGCCCAGAGCGATCACTCCGGCAAGCCGTCCGCCGGCCTTGAGCGGTGCTAGGCACTTAAAGAGCTCCGGGGCCACGTTCCCGTTCGAACTCAAAAAGATAGAGTACGTAGACGAATTGAGCACGACGGGTCCGCGGGCCGCGACCAGTGCGTGCACGTGTTTAGGAAGGAGAGGAATGAAGGCGGGATCCGGCATCAAAGCGAATCCCAAAGCTGACGCGGAGCTCAGCATGTCAGGCTTGTCGCTGAACAGAAAGAGCACACCTTCGCGTGCGCCCGCTGCTTCCATCACAGCAGACAGCATCAGCCGCGAGGTTTCCGAGAACTCGCGCTCCGCCGTGAGCGCGGGACCGAGTTCCGAAAGCGCCTCGACTGTGTGCAACAGCCGACGTAAATTGTTGGTCTGAATCGCCACGGACGAAGTGGGAGCCAGATCGCAGAGCAACTTGAGCGTACCATGCGGTATTACACCCGCTTGTTAGTGAGTTTGATGCGGTAGTGACCAAGATGAAAACAAGGTACCTTGGCTGATTCTCTTTGACGCTGTGCAAAAACAGGTCCGAAATTCGGTGCTCGTGACCGGAGCAGAAGGTTTTCTAGGCCGCGCCTTCGTGCGCCTGCTGGAGCGCAGCTATCAGCGCGTGATCTCCTTGGATTCGATCCAACCGGCCGTCACGGAAGAACGATCCACCACAACGAAGATTCGCTGCGACATTACGAATCAGCAACAGCTCGAGAAAGTTTTTCGGGATTACGAGATCGGCACGATTGTTCACCTTGCGGCAATTCTGCCGACCGCAGCGCAACGCGACCCGGTCCGTGCGACAAGAGTGAATGTCGTTGGAAGTGTGAACCTGCTGGAATTGGCCCGGCAGTTCGGCGTCGCTCGTTTCGTTTTTGGCAGTTCCTTAAGCATTTACGGAAGCTGCTCTCCCGATCATTTCGTTTCAGAAAGCGATCGCGCCGCACCGGAGGACGTCTACGGTGCGGCGAAACTTTATGTGGAGCAAATGGGGAAGGCTCTTACAGGCTCTGGGCTGGTGCAGTTTGTAAGCTTACGAATCGGCCGCGTCGTAGGTCCCGGGGCGCACTCGACTACGTCGGCATGGAGGAGTGCGATTTTCGAGCTCCTGCAAACCAGCCGTCCTGCCAGTCTCACCCTTCCGTATGTTGGATCGGAGAGAGTTCTGCTGATTCACGTGCAGGATGCCGCGGGAGCGCTGATGACTCTACTCCAGGCGCCTCGACCAGCGCATTGCATCTACAACGCTCCTTGCGAGTCATGGGTCGTGAACGATTTGAAGCTTCAGTTGCAATCGCTGAATCCCAACATTCGTGTCGCGCTGGGCGACGCCCACGCGAACGGGAACCCGCGATTGCTCGACTGGAGCAGATTCAAAAACGAGTTCGCATTCTCCACGACGTCCATCGCGGAGAGATTACGAACGGCAGCGGGAACGATCTAGAAGTGCTCGCGTAGCTCGGCGAAACAACCGACGATCAGAAGCTTCTGATTCGACGGCGCCGGATTCACTTCCTCGTGTTCCAGAATCCAGGTATCGCCGTGAGGAATGAACACTGCATGCAGTCCCGCGGCGAGTGCCGGGTTGATGTCAGACTTCGGACTGTTCCCGATCATCCAGGTTGAATCATGCGTGCACTCGTATTTTTCTGCGAGGTGAGCGTAGATGTGGGCGTCTTTCTCAGCCACGACCTCAGTTGCGGCAAAATATTTTTTCACCCCCGAGCGATCAATCTTGCCCGTCTGCTCGAGCATTGCGCCCTTAGTGACCAGAATCAGGCGGTGGCGGCCGGCAAGGTATTCAAGCGTTTGCGGGACTTCCGGAAGGAATTCGATGGCGTGATTCTCAATAGTCCTCGCGATGCTGCGGACCTGGGCGTCGACTTCGGGACTGACGGGCACCGGGCTGAGCCGCTCGAACGTATCCACGAGAGCGTGCGCAAAACTCTGCAGGCCATAACCGTGTTTCACGATGCACTCACGCTCGACCTCGTTCAAAACTTCGCGCACTTGCTCCGCCGTGAACTCGTGATGATTCAGGAATGAAATGAAACGCGCGATGGCGCGCTCGAAGTAGATGTTGTTCTGCCACAGCGTGTCGTCAGCGTCGATGAGAAGAGTCTGTGGGGCCAAGGTGGAGTCCGGAGCGATGAGCGGTGACCAGTCAGCAGCGAGCGATGAGCAAGTACTTGAGCACGATTTCAGGCGAGTCAGCTCAAAGCTCACTGCTCATAGCTCTTAGCTTCTACCCCACCCAATCGACCCGCGCTTCTGGCCCGATCACGCCAGCTTTGTGTCCCATATCGAGCAGGCGGCGCACTGCCTCGCGGCCATCCGAACCATAATCCAGCGTGCGCTCGTTGACGTACATTCCGACGAATTTGTCGGCAGAGGCGGTATCGAGGTCGCGGGCGAATTGCATGGCATAGGAAAGCGCTTCCTCGCGGTGTTCGAGCCCGTACTGGATACTTTCCCGCAACGCAGCCGTTACGGTTGACATAAGTTGTGGTCCCAACTCGCGGCGGATCGCGTTTCCCCCAAGAGGCAGCGGGAGTCCCGTGACCTTCTGCCACCAGCGGCCGAGATCCACGATGCGGTGCAACCCCGACTTGTCATACGTCAACTGGCCTTCATGAATGATCAGTCCCGCTTCGTACTTCCCTTCCAGCACCTGCGGAATGATTTGATCGAACGGGACCACTTCGGTTTCTATCCCCGGCGCAAACAACTGCAGAGCGAGGTAAGCCGTAGTCAGCGTGCCGGGGACGGCGATGCGCTTGCCCTTGATTTCGCTGGTCGTGAATGCACGAGGGGAGACCACCATCGGACCGTAGCCTTCGCCGACGCTGCCTCCGCATGCCATCAGCGCATATTTGTCCTGCACGTACGGGTAGGCATGAAACGAGATCGCAGTAACGTCGTATACGCCTTCGCGCGCTTTCTGATTCAGGGTCTCGATATCGCAAAGAGTGTGGGTGAAACGCAGCCCGGGCGTGCGTACCTTGTGCGTCGCCAGTCCGTAAAACATGAACGCATCGTCGGAGTCAGGGCTGTGTGCGACCTTGATCTCGCGAAGCTGGCCGGACGCACTGATATCACTGGCTTTTGTGGTGTCGAAAACTGCTGTCATCTATACCTTCTAGGGCCCTGTGGCCTCGGCGGCTGAAGCCGCATTCAAATTTTTATGCGCCGCCAGCGGCTTGCGACTCCTGCGGCCAGCATAATCTTGAGGACTTCTCCGGCAATGAACCAGTACAGCCCCAGGTATGCGGCTTTCGCGAGCGAATGCGTGAACAGGTACAACCAGCTCAGGCCTCCGGCGAAGAGGAGAAACTCCGCCAGAAGGCTGGCAATCGCAGCCCGGGCAAAGCTCTTCGTGCCCCGCTCAAAGATGTACCCGGCCAGGAATGCGACGAAGGGATAAACCAGAAGGAATCCGCCGGTTGCCCCGAATAGCTGGGCAACTCCCCCATTGCCCAAGGGGTTAAAGACGGGCAAGCCGGACATGCCTTCGAGCAGGTACAAGATCATTACCGCAAAGCCGCGCCTGCTGCCAAGAAGCAATCCGACCAGCAGCACTCCCAGATTCTGGGCGGTGAGAGGGACGGGCGTGAGGGGCATTAACGGGATCGTAACGCGGGCGCATAGAGCGACGAAAACAGTTGCGCCCACAACCAGAGCCACTTGGCGCGAGAATTCGAGCCAGCGCTCTTGGGTATCGGGAAGAGTATGAATTGCGATTTTTTCCATGATCAGGCTCCAGCTGTGACGAGCGCTGGTTCAGCGTTCGATGGAATCGATCGGGCGGCGCGCCTCACGCTCGGCTGGAAGTCCATCGTGCGAGGCATGAGCCTTCTGCAGGTGCGATCGCAGGTGCAGAAACAATGCGATGGCCACACACACCACCACCAGCGAACTCACACCCAGGATCAAAAACCACCAGATCATCCGCACAGCCGATTAGGATAACAGAAGCCCGAGCAATGAGCGGTGAGCTAGGAGCTAGGAACCGGTTTTCGCCTCGGTAGCCCGCTGGCGCATGACCTCAACTCGACTGACCATGAATTGCAGGCGGTTCCTGCCCCACTTGGTGTGAGTCACTGCCTTCTCAACCTCGAGAAACACGTTGGGATCATTGAGTTTTTTTCTCAGGTCTTTAATGAAAGGATGGATCTTGGCATAGATCAGGAACAATTCCCCGCTGAAACCGGGCTGAAGGAAAAGACCTTCGTTCAGAAGGCCAGTATTGACGAACGATGCGACGATCCCCCAATAACCGCTCACCTGCCGCAGCCAGGCGTTTTGCGGAGTTCCCATCGCCCACGCGACCTTGATGAAGTCGTCTGCATTCTGAGGAAAGAATTCTCCAGCCCACCAGGCGCGGGCTTTGCGCATCTCGGCCTCGCGGCGGAGATCGTAGAGTTCCAGAATCAGATGGGCATCGGCTGTTGTGGGCTTCTTAGCCACGGTTCCTCCATTAAGCGATGAGTTTTGAGCCATGAGCATACCAGACTGCTCATGGCTCAATGCTCACCGCCCATTGCTGAACGCTCAGGAACTCGCCGTCTGCGCACTCGTGGCGGGAGGCTCGGGAGGCGGTGGAGCTGCGCGCTCGTAATCGCATTCTTTGTTCGGGCACGCGATCACCGGACCGGCCTTCAAATTCTTTTCCACCAGGTACTCACTGCCGCAGCTCGGGCATTTTTCCGGAATTGGCTTATGCGCTGAAGTGAACTTGCACTTCGGATAATTGCCACATCCGTAAAAGGTGTTGCCTTTCCGCGCGCGCTTTTCGACCAACTCTCCGTCTTTGCACTCGGGGCACTTCACGCCGATGAAGTTCTGCTTCACGTACTTGCAGTCGGGATATCCGCTACAGGTGGTGAACTCGCCATAGCGCCCGTGGCGGATCATCATATTGCGTCCACACTTGGGGCAAAGTTCGTCCAGCGGGATGTCGGGAACCTTCTTGCCCTGATCCAGACGGCGCGTCGTCTTACAGTCGGGATATCCGGTGCAGGCCATAAACTGGCCAAAGCGTCCGCGCTTCAGCACCATGATCCGGCCGCAGTTTTCGCAGTATTCCTCCTGCGTCGTGCCCTGCATGTCCGCCGAATCCAGGTCGGGCAGGTTGATCGGATTTTCCTTGGTGAACGTGCAGGTGTTGGGATCTTCTTTATCGTAGGTGCTGCAGGCATAGAAAGAGCCGTGTTTGCCCCATTTGATCACCAGCGGCGCGCCACATTTCTCGCACTTCTCATCGGTGGGCTTCTCCATGCGCTTGATGTTTTCCATGTGCTTTTCGGCATACTTCAGGTCCTTCTGGAATTTCTTCCAGAAATCCGACATGGCGTCCTGCCACTTCTCTTTGCCTTCTTCGATTTCGTCGAGCTCTTCTTCCAGACGCGCCGTGTAC
>QHVR01000802.1 GCA_003223595.1 Acidobacteriota bacterium | reverse complement strand
AGCACACCGACGATGTGCTCAGGGCCGCGCTGAGGATCGTAAACCGGAATGCGGGAGTGCTGGCCCTCGACCACTTTCACCAACGCATCGTCGAGCACCATGTCCGACGGCAAGGAAAAAATGTCGGGACGGGCGACCATTACTTCGCGGACGGTAATGCTGTCCAGTTCAATGGCATTGTGGATCATCTCTTCCTGAAATTCCGGGATTTGCCCGAACTGGCGGCTCGCAGTGACGATCAATTTCAGTTCGTCGGGGGAGTGGACGGCCCCCCCGCGACGGGTGGGTTGGGCGCCGAATGCGCGCAGGACTAGACCTCCGGAGCGGCGCATAAAAAACAGGAGAGGACGACTGATTGTGAGGAAGGCTTCCATTGGCGCCGCAACCGCCAAGGCAATCTGCTCCGCGCGCTGCAGGGCCAAGGTCTTCGGCACCAGTTCGCCGAGGATCACGTGCATGTAGGTGATCAAGGTGAACGCGATCGCGATCGCAATGCCGTGCGCATAGATGGCGAGGTGCGGAAGCTTTTGCAGGAAGCGCAAGTTACCGACCAGGCCTGCCACCATGGGCTCACCGATCCAGCCCAGTGTCAGGCTGACCATGGTGATGCCGAGTTGAACCCCGTTCACCACTTGATCCAAATTGGCATGGAGGCGCTGGACTATGCGCGCGCCGATGCGTCCGGCTTCGATGAGTTGCTGGATGCGCGTATCACGAACGCTCACCAGCGCAAATTCGGCGGCGGCGAAGAATGCGTTAGCTGCCACCAGGAGCAGGATCAGAAAGACCCGGAGCAGCACGAAGGCGATCATTGGGGGCTAATTTTAAATGAAATTGAGGCTTAGGACCGAGTTTTGGACGGCAGAAGTCAGAAGTGCGGAGTCCAAACAGGGCGGTGTGCGGATAAACCCGGACGCAAACCTGAACTTCTGCGGGGCTTGAGGTCTAAGCTGTGCGGTCAAATGTGCGCCTTTAAGTGCGCCGGATCACACAATTCCCGCAACAATTCAGCTATCCTTTTTACAGGAAGATGGTCTAACTAGCAGAGGATAGAATGGCTTATAACTTCAGGCCGTTGCTCCTCCGGCATTAGAGTCCAGCTTTTCTGCGGACTCCAGGGCATGCGCTGAAAGGAAGGCGCTTCCAGGTCACTTCGCGAGCAGGGCCATTTTCAAAGAAATTTCTTTTTTCACCTCAGTTCAGGAACAAAAAACAGTCGTCCGGCGTACATACGAGTGAGGGTGCAATGGCTCCCAATCTCCAGCTGGCGGTACATCGAGGAGGAGTTGTGAACGGTAACGGCACTAATGGCAAAAAGAAGCGTCGCAAACTGATTATCTGGGGCAGCGTGGTAGCGGTAATTGTGCTGCTCATTGCAGTGGGAGTATTTGCGGCGACGCGCGGCGGCACCAAAATCGACCCCTCCAAGCTCGCCAAAGTGGAAAAGGGAGACCTCGCCAAGAGCGTGGTGGCGACCGGCAAAGTCACCCCCATCACCAAGGTCGAGGTGAAATCGAAGGCTAGCGGCATTGTGAAGAAGTTGCTGGTGGACTACGGCGATCGCGTGAAGAAGGGGCAACTCCTGGCGCAGCTCGACAAGATAGAGATCGAGGCGCAGGTAGAGCAGTCCAAGGCCGAGGCGAATCTGAAGAGTTCGCAGGCTGACTTCGAACGCGCGAAGGTGGATGCTGAGGGCCCGGATGTACCGCTGCTGAAGCGAGCCTACGATCGCGCCGTCAACATGGCGAAGGATGGCGTGGTTTCCACGTCGGCCCTGGAAGATGCGCAAAAGAATTATGAGCTGGCGTTGAACAAGCAGAATGTGTCCAAGGCCCAGGTCACCGTACTCAAGGCAAAGATCGCGCAGTCGGAGGCGGTGGAAGCCAATCTGAAGCAGTTGGAAGAGCAGCTCAGCTATACCGACATCGTTTCTCCGATCGATGGCATCGTGCTCTCGCGCGATGTGCAGATGGGTGATGCGGTCAGCTCGATCCTCGTATTGGGATCGTCGGCCACTCTCGTCATGACGCTGGGCGATACCAGCGAAGTCTATGTCAAGGGCAAGGTCGACGAGAGCGACATCGGCAAGGTTTATCTGGGACAGCGCGCGCGCATCAAAGTCGAATCTTTCAAAGACAAGACTTTCGACGGCAAGGTGACCAAGATCTCTCCGATGGGCGTGGAGAAGGACAACGTCACAACCTTCGAAGTCCGCGTCTCGATCCAGAACCCCGGCGGCGAGCTCAAGGCCGAGATGACTGCGAACGCGGAAGTCATCCTGGAAGAACACAAGAACGTGCTGCAGATTCCGGAAGGCGCGATCCTCTACGACAAGGACAAGAAGTCCTCGGTAGAGATCCCGAATCCCAAGGCCAAAGATGGCAAGGAGAAGCTGGCCGTCAATATTGGAATCTCCAATGGCGCGAAGACAGAAGTGCTGAGCGGCTTGAAGGAAGGGCAAGAAGTAGTGCTGCAATAGCCGCGAGTCCTGAGTCCTTAGTCGTGAGGATGCGAAGCACAGCTATCTGATCGTTTGTAAGAAGGGGATGGAATTGAGACGAGTTCTTTTTGAATTGATCGATTCCCGAGAAGCCTCGTAGTCAGCGCAACTCGGGACTCAGGACTCAGGACCCGGGACTGTATGACTCTGCGCGAAATTCTTCGACAAGCACTGGCCACGTTCCGGGCCCACAAACTGCGGACATTCCTCACCATGTTCGGCCTGGTCTGGGGAATAGCCTCGGTGATCCTGCTGGTGGGATTGGGCCGCGGATTTATCGTCGATCAGAAGAAGCACATGGAGTCCCTGGGCAAAGATCTGGTCATCGTCTGGGGAGGGCGCACGAGTGCCCAGGTGGGTGGACGCGCAGCCGGTCGCGAGATTCATCTGAACGTCGATGACGCCAGGCTGATTCGGGACGAGTGCTATCTGGTGAAGAACGTCAGCCCTGAGTTGCGCAGAACCATCCCCGAGGTCAGCCAGTTCAATTCCGCAAATCGCGGCGTGGTAGGGATGTGGCCTTCTTACCAGGAATTCCGTTCACTAAAGGTTTCCGAAGGACGCCTGCTCACCGACGACGATGAACGCGAAGGCAGGCGCGTCCTGGTGCTGGGCTCCAAAGCGTATCGTCAACTGTACGTATTCCGTGGTCGGTGTACTAAAAGAGAAGAAGCAGAATTCCAACTACAGTGGCCCCGACAACGATTATCTGTTCGCCCCGTATTCGGCAGTGTCGCGGGATTTTCCGCCTCCAGAGAAGCCCGGCGCTGGAATCACCAAAGGATATCTGGACGACATCGTGTTCGAAGTTGTCGATCCAGAAGAGCACGAGGAGGCGGTGCTGCAGGTGCGCCGAACGCTGGGGCGAGTGCGGCATTTCGATCCTCAGGATAAAGACGCCCTCTTCATCTGGGACACGATGGATGGCGCCAAGCAGCTGGCAAAAATCTTTGGCGTGGTCACGTTTTTTTTCGGCTGTGTGGCGATCGTGACCCTGTGCCTTGGCGGTATTGGCGTG
>QHVR01000221.1 GCA_003223595.1 Acidobacteriota bacterium | reverse complement strand
ACTACATCGCCACATATCACGGAATTCTGGAGGGCGCGTGCCGGTTGTCGCAGGCGGCCTGACGTTGCAGAGAAGGACCGCGGCTCCGGAGCGGACCAACGGGTCTGCGGCTACGCGAGCCCCCTCCATCGACTGCGAATTGGTTACCTGTTCGCTGCGGCTGGAGGAACTGGAAGAGGATTGGCGGGAACTGTGGTCGTTGCTGCCCGATGCCACGCCGTTTCAATCTCCTGATTGGCTGCTGCCCTGGTGGAAGCATTACGGCGAAGGGCGGTTATTTTCGTTTACATTCTGGGACGGGGCGCGGCTCGTAGGACTGGCGCCGCTTCAGATATTCCAGTCGGCGGCGGATCCGACGCGGCGGCTGTTTCTCCTGGGCACAGGGAATTCCGATTACCTTGACGCGCTTTTCCATCCTGCATGGCGCCGCGCGTGCTGCAATGCGCTCATGGCGGAGATAGCCAAGCGCAGCGACTGCTGGGACGTGTGCAGCTTCCAGAGGCTTCGTCCCGGGTCGCCTTTTTTGGAGGAGATGGACGAGCATTCTGGATTCCGCGTCGAACAAGCTGAGCAGGTGCCGTGCGTGGCCGTCGATCTTCAAAATCTGGGGCACGGGGCCGTCATGCTGAGGAGATCGCAAAGTTATGCGCGCAAGCTGCAGGGCGTCAACCGGTACTCGTTTGAGGAGACCAGCGCTGTAACCCTGGATGAATTCTCGGATGCGCTGGAACGTTTACACCAGCAGCGCTGGCGCGAGGAGGGCTGTCGCGGGGCGCTCAGCACAGGCCGGGATCGCAGCTTTCATCGCATGGTGGCGCGACGCTTTCTGAATTCGGGGATGCTGATGTTCTACGGCATCCGCATGGCGGGAAAATTAATCGCAGTGATTTACGGCTATCGCGTTCGCGATCGAGTGTATTCGTATCTGAGCGGCTTCGATCTGGAATACGCGCGCAAGAGTGTGGGAGCGATCACAATTGGACATGCGATGCAGCGCGCGATTCACAGTGGGTGCCAGGCCTTCGATTTTTTGCAAGGCAACGAAAAGTACAAGTACAGCTGGGGAGGGCGCGACCAAGCGTGTTTTGTGAAACGGATCGTGAAGGAATAGTTCTGAGAGTCCGCTGCAACTCAGCCCAACTGTCCTCTTGAGTGCTCAGTGATCTCAGGCTACCGATGCCGCAAGCGAAGGCTGTCCCAGCTGCCGTCGCCGGACCAGCCGCCGTCTACCGACAAGGTATGGCCGTTAATGTAGCCGCTGAGGCAGTCGTCGGCGAGAAATGCGATGGCTTTGGCAATGTCGTCCGGAGAAGCGAAGCGCGCCATGGGGACGCGGTTGGTGATGTCGGCGTCGCTGTATCCGCCGCCGGCCTGATCGGCGGCATCCATTTCTGTTTTGACCCATCCGGGGCACACGGCGTTGACCCGTACGCCGCGGCCTCCCCACTCTGAAGCGAGGGTGCGTGTGAGGCCAATCAGGCCGTGCTTGGAAGCGTTGTAGGCACTACGATCGGCGATGCCGAGCAACCCAGCGATCGATGCGACATTCACGATGCTCCCGCTTTTCCGCGAAAGCATCATCGCGCCAAACGCTTTCGCCAGGAGGAAAGGGGCGACCAGGTTTACCTCCAGAACGCGGCGGAAGTCGGCAGCCGAAACCTCTTCCGCGGGCGAGATGAAACTGATGCCTGCGTTGTTGACGAGCACGTCGGCACGTCCCCAACGATCTGTAACGCTCGCGGCAAAGTGCGCGACGCTCCGCTCATTGGAAATGTCGCCGGTGAGTTCCAGGACCTCTGCTCCGGAGTTCTGAGCCGCCTGGGCGGTGGCAGCCATGGGTTTCAGGTCCACTAACGCGAGCGAGTAGCCCTGCTGGGCGAACAACTCTGCCGTGCGACGTCCGATGCCTTGCGCCGAGCCGGTAATCACGGCGACTTTCTGTGAACTGTGCATGAGCAGAACTAGCCTCGCTGCGCGATAGTAGCATCCGGCGCCCATGCCTTTCGTTTCAACGCGCTTTTCGCGACATACGGAAGCTGTCGAGCTTGCGCTCCACTGGACAGCCCCAGGGGTTGTCCCTACATGGTCTACTTCACTACCGGGGAGTTGGCGTCTGCGGGCTTGCTGTCGTCGCCGCGGATCTTTCCATCCTCGTCGGCGTAGAAGGACCGGTGCTGGGCGTCCATGTTTTTCGGGGTCATAATCAGAATGTAGCTGTCCTTCTTGCCTTTGAAACCCGCAGTGTAGTCTCCGCGGTCGGCATTGACCATGCGCTTGGTGAACGAACCGGAGTGAACCAGTTCAGCGAGCGTGGTGGCGTAATGTCCGTACTGCTTGTTGAACCGTTTCTGGGCGCGGATGACCACGCGCATGTAGGCGAGCGCTCCGGCTTCGGAGTCAGAGTGCGCAGGGTCTCCCTTGAACTTCGGAGTGTAGGTCGAGTTTGGAGTCTGGCCGCTTACGGGCGGGGTGGATTCCTGAGCAAAGAGTGCTAGGCCGGCGAGCAGCGCGAAAACAAGTACCGAACAGAATGGCTTCGATTTCATGCGAGGGGATTCTCCGAGTCTTTTCCGAATCTTTCGATGTGCGCTGCAGAAGCTTTCGAGCTGCTCTCTTCTGGATAGCCGATGGCGGCTATCCCTACATGAATCAGGTGCTTTGAGTCATCATTGGCTGCTGAGAACGAGGCTGGCGACCGCACAACTCATGTTACTCCCGTAATTTCCCTTCGGTCACCTTCTCTTTGCATTGTGCCGAATTATTAATATGCTGGTTGCAAAGAATCTGGCCCTACAAGGGAAAACTATGAAAGCAGCAGCAGTCGCGAGAAAACCAGTTATTCGAATCGCCGTAGTCGAAAGCGATCCTTTACGCTTTGTCGGGTTCCGCGCATTGTTCGATTCCGAACCGGAGTTCGAACTCATCTCGGCGGCGCTGCCGGAGATCAGTACGTTGCAAGGCATCGATCTCATTCTGCTGGGCAACCGTTCCGGACAAAACCTGTTCGATGTGATGGCCAGCCTGAAGGCCACGCGTCCGGATCTGCGGATCATCGTTACCGGATCGGGCATTGACGAAGAAACCATTCTCAAAGCGATTGCTTCCGGGGCCAAAGGATATGTGGACGAAGCGGCCACCCCTGCGGAATTCGCACAGGCCATCCGCATCGTTAACCAGGGATCGGTGTGGGCGCCGCGTCGGGTGCTGTCGATGTTTATCGAGCGAGTGTCTTCGGCTCCTGGGCGGATCTTCCCGGCCGGTCGCGTGACCTTTACCGATCGCGAGAAAGAAGTTTTGGAGATGCTGGTCGCCGGCCGCTCCAACAAAGAGATTGGCTCCCAACTCGGCATTGAGGAGCGCACTGTGAAAGCCCACGTTGCGAAATTAATGCGCAAGGTGGGGGTGCAGAACCGGATCGCGCTATCCGTGCATGCCATTACGCATTCGCTGGTCACAGCGAAGTAGGGTGAGCAGTGAGCGATGAGCCGTGGGCAAGGAGCCAACCAGTTCCTGCTAACGGCTCATCGCTTCTTGTTTTTGCTCACTGCTCATAGCTCATAGCTCTTCGTAACTTTCGGGAACTTACCTTCGTAATCTTGTTCAAACCCAGCATTCACCACATACTCGCTTCACCTACCACAGAACCTGGGAGACGGGGTTGAGAGTGGCGATTAGGGTCACTGCTTTCAGCCCCGCATTTTTTTGTCCCGCCTGATCTCCGGACTGATATCGCGCTTGATCCCGCCTGACGATGTAAGTTTCTGAATTCATTTACAATCCAGATACAAGGTCCCAGAAATTCAGCTGTGGTGAGGTGCCATGAATAAGCTTTTGCTGCTGACCCTCGTTGTGTGGCTGTGCTCGTGTGTGTATGCGGCGGACGAGCCGGCAAAAGAATCGAAAGCTACCGACCGAGTGCAGGCTGCCGCGGATGTCCTGAATGCGATTCAGTCAGCGCCCGATTCCGGTGTTCCCAACGAGATTCTGAGCCGCGCAGATTGCGTGGCGGTAGTGCCTTCCATGCTGAAGGGAGGGTTCGTGGTAGGCGGCAAGTACGGGCGAGGCCTCGCCAGTTGCCGGACTCCAAAGGGCTGGAGCGCGCCTGCTTTTTTCACGGTCAAGGGTGGCAGCTTCGGTTTTCAGATCGGTGGGCAAGCCGTCGATCTAGTCATGCTGATCATGAATAATGAAGGAATGCAGCGCCTGCTATCGAGCCAATTTGCGTTGGGGGCAGATGCGTCAGTTGCGGCCGGTCCGGTCGGTCGTCATGCCGAAGGAAATACAGATTGGAAGATGCGGGCGCAAGTGTTGACGTATTCGCGAGCGCGCGGAGTTTTTGCGGGAGTTAGCCTGAATGGGGCTGTTGTGAAGCAGGACAAAGACAGCACGCGTGATTTTTACGGACACATGGTGACGTTCAAGGCCGCACTGACCGGGGAGGTGGACCCTCCGGCAGCGGCGAATCCGTTCCTGAGTTCTTTGGCAAAGCGGGCGCAAGAAGCCGCGAAATAGTGCCCGAGTGCATCCGAATTCTTCCGCATGATAGAGTGACGTTTTTCCTGAATGCGGCGGAAACTCGAATACGCGGCAGCCTGGCCGTTCATAAAACTTCTTGGCATCTTGCCGCGGCCGTTGGCACGCGCCTTCGCCATCACAATCTCCCAGCTCGTTTATCTGTTCCACGTCCGGTTGCGAAATGTGGGGATGCGCAATCTGGAGATGGCTTTTCCCGAGAAGACTGAGAAAGAGCGCAAGCGAATCTTGCGCGCTGAGTTCACTTCCCTCGGACGCCAGCTCGCCGAGCTGTGCCAATTTCCGCGCTACACACCCGAAAACATTGACGAGGTAGTGATCTACGAGCAACTGGAGAACTACGAGCGCGCCTATGCACGCGGCAAGGGCGTGTTGTTTCTGACTGCACATTTTGGTGGTTGGGAGCTTTCGGCGTTTGCCCACTCGCTGCATGGGCATCGCGTCAACATTGTGATGCGCCCCATGGACAATCCCTATCTCGATCGCATGCTGCAGAACTACCGCACGATGCACGGCAACAAAGTTGTCCCGAAAGACGACTTTGTGCGCGGCCTGCTCGCGGCCATGAAAGCGGGAGAGACGGTCGGGATACTCATGGACACCAATATGACGCCGCCGCAGGGCGTATTCGTGGACTTCTTCGGCATTCCGGCGTGTACAGCCAGTGGCTTGGCGCGCATCGCGCTACGAACGGATGCGGCTGTGGTGCCCGGGTTCACGATATGGGACGAATCGCTGGGCAAATACAGGTTGCGCTTTGATCCCGCCCTGGAACTGGTCCGTACCGGTGATCTGGAGGCCGACATCGTGAGCAATACGCAGAAATTCACGAAAGTCAGCAATGGCTATGGGTACACCGGCGTTGGAAGACCAGGCCCCCCGGAGAAAAGCCGCTATACTGAATGTCCGAAATAACCAGAGTTGCTCTGTAGGATGTTTCCCGTAGCTTCCCCAGAACCACGCCCTAATCCCTCAACCGTCGGTCGAAAACCCTCATCAGACTTGGCAAGCCACAAGGAGGGTATATGTCTGCCGTGCGGCGATGTCTGCCGGGATTGGTTTCTTTGAGCGTAGTGATTTTCTTTTCAGGCTTCACGATCATTGAAAGCAGTTGTGGAAGCAGTAGTCACAGCAGTAGCACAACGACGTCCGGGGCCGGTAACGGGGGGACCAGCGCGACCGGAACCACTGGAACCGGAACGGGCAGTGGAAGCAGCGGCTCGGGTTCGGGAAGCGGCGGTACGTCCGGGGGCTCCAGTGCCAGCGCGCCGCAATTCTTGTATGTAGCGGGAACCGACGGCGTCTCAGCTTGGCAAGTCAATCAGGATTCTTCCCTCACCGCGGTGTCGGGGTCGCCATTTGGAGTCGGACGCGTGAATGTGGTGGCGGATCCGGTCGCGGCCTATCTCTTCAGCATGGGCTCGGTGAGCCAGAGCGATCTCGCAGTCAACACCGATGCGATTGCTGCTGATGGTTCGCTGAAGGTCGCCTCGAGCTTCGCGGACACGACGCTCAGCTCAGGGATGTCCATCAACCCATCGGGAACAGTTCTTTACGTGGGTAGCATCAGCGCCGCGCAGCAGAATCCTGGGTGGAAGATCTTCGATATTCAGTCGGATGGCAGCGTAAAGTTCGTCAGCGGAGTCGTGAACCAGACTGCGAACCGGCTTATTTTCACGCCGGACGGGAGCAATGCCTATGATGCGTATTGTTACCATCTCGCGGCGAGCATTGAGCATTGGTCCGTCGCGAGTGACGGCACACTAACGCCCGTGAGTGGACAAGTCGCTCAGATCGAGTCGATGAACGAGTGTCCCATGCAGGTGGCCATCACGCCTGACGGGAAGATGCTAGCCGCTACCTGGGTGAATGCCGACCAGACGGGCCAGCCGGACAATCGGATCATGCTGTACACCATTGATCCCACCACGCACGCGCTTACCGCCGTCAGCGGAGGGCCTTTCAACGCCAGCGGCGCTGGCAACGACGCCACCTTCGACGCCTCCGGGAAATTCCTAGTGGTCGCGCAGGATAACGGTGTCGGTGTCTATCAGGTAAGCCAGAATGCGGTGGTCGAAGTGCCCGGTTCTCCTTTTGCCAGCGGCACAAATTTTAATCGCGTGGCGTTCAGCCCCTCAGGAGGCTCGGTGGCTGCGATCAGCAATGCCAGTGGGAGGCTTTATGTCTTTTCGTTCAACAGTTCAAGTGGAGCTTTGGGTTCTGGACCGGGTTCGCCAATGACGATCAGTGGCCCAAATGATTTGAGCTTTACGAAGCAGTAGCAGGCGAACGTCTCGGTTTCCGTGGTTTCAGCGGCTGTGTCTGGCTGACCGTGAGCAGGACGGTCTGGGCGAGACGCTCGAGGATTGACAGATCACCTTCATCGAAGGCGAAGGTCTGAGGGGAAAAGACTTCGACTAGCCCAACTACATCTCGTTCATAGCGGATGGGCGCGGCCGCAATGGAACGAATCTTCAGGTGGCGACAGGTTTCGGCGTCCACCCTGAGGTCCGATTCGGTATTGTCGCAACGAAGAGCTCTTCCGCCACGGATGCATTCTCCGGTGAACCCCGAGTTCACGTCGACGTGAGTGCCCAAAGGTGGTGAGTGCCCAAAGGTGGTCCGCCGTTGCCGACGCTGGCGCGACACATCATTGGCCCGCCATCCATCAGCGCGATTGCCGCTCCCGAGCCGCGCAATAGCGATCTTGCGCGTTCACCAATGACGCGCAAGGCAGCGTTAAGATCGGGCCCCAGAGAATGAAATTCATACTGGATTGAGCTCGAAGCCACGGGAGAGTCTGTCCTCTCTGAGGCAGCCTCGCCCTCTAGGCTGATGGATCGCGTGTTGTACCAGTTCCCGGGACTGCCGTCGCGGTTGGGCCCGAGCACTCGATCCACGGTAAGTTTCGGGGCCTTGCGGCTGGGAGCTTGATCGTTCACGGCCAGCCAGTGAT
Organism: Acidobacteriota bacterium; assembly: GCA_003223595.1. Classification (GTDB taxonomy): domain Bacteria; phylum Acidobacteriota; class Terriglobia; order Terriglobales; family Acidobacteriaceae; genus Sulfotelmatobacter. The sequence goes on along the minus strand of QHVR01000221.1, from coordinate 489 downwards.
CCAGCCGTTGGCGTGCCTCCTGCGGAAGTTCGGAAAAGCGCACGCCGGCGCGGCCCAGTGCGTCTGCCCACGCGATGTACCCGGTAGTTTCCAACTGACCTTCGGAGTCGGGAAGATCGAGACGCAGGTGAAGGCGGCGATCACGATCGAGGGGCACCATCGTCTGCATCGCGAGACCCTGCTCGCTGAGGTCGAGAATCATGCCGCCGGTAACGCCGTCGAAGCTGGCGAACACCGGTCCATTCACTTTGTGGCGCACGCAACTGCGTCGTTCGGTAAGCATGATTAGACCTGAACTCGGGCCCTAATCCTGGGATTGCACGAAATTGTCCCTGGGAACAAGCGAACACACACGTGACGCTTGCACAGGCGGAGCCTTCAGGATCTGAGCTATGTGGATCATCGGGGCAAACTAATGGGATGGGAAGTACACGACGGGGTACTCGGAGGGGAATTCATTCTCCTCGCAAGGTATGACTCCCATGTTTT
>QHVR01000410.1 GCA_003223595.1 Acidobacteriota bacterium | reverse complement strand
TCAGCAGCCGCGCCCGCAGGCCGCGGCCCAAGTGCCAGCGGTTCCGCTTACGACGGAAGGATATAGCGTTCTTCACCAGATGATGCGCCTGCGCTGGCCTGGCTGGCGTGCTGTCTCGGCAGCGGACAAGAAGTCGATTCTGCGCGAAGCTTCAGACGCACTCGCACAGATGGAAGCGCACTCTCCGGGACAGTCCGGTCTTTTTTCGTTGATTGGTCACAAGGGCGACCTGATGTTGATTCATTTTCGCAACTCGTTTACTGATCTGAATCAGGCCGAATTGCAGATCGCCAATCTGCGCTTGAGCGACTATCTCGAGCAGACGACCTCCTATCTCTCCATCATTGAGCTCGGCCTGTATGAATCGACGCTCAAGATTTATCGGGAACTGATGGACCAGGGAATCGAACCACACTCGGATCAGTGGAAGGCGGAAATTGAGTGCAAGCTGAACCGTCACAAAGAGGCGATGCATCCGCGGTTATTCCCGCAGATTCCGCCCAACAAATATGCATGTTTTTACCCCATGGATAGGCGCCGCGGAGAGGCGAAGAACTGGTACACCCTCCCGCTCGAAGAGCGGGCGCGGCAAATGAACGATCATGGAATGGTGGGCCGGCGCTATGCGGGCGAAGTGAAACAGATTATTACCGGATCGATCGGATTTGATGACTGGGAATGGGGAGTCGACCTGTTCGCCGATGATCCGCTCGTATTCAAAAAGCTGATTTACGAAATGCGCTTTGATCAGGTCAGCGCCGAATACGCGCTCTTTGGGCAATTCTATGTTGGCGTCCGCGTCCCTGCCGCCAAGTTGGAAACGCTGCTGGGCGGGCAATTACCCGAGTAGAGTTTCGAAGTTGCAGGTTTCGAGTTTCACAGATCCAGCATTCAGTGGATCAGGAGACGTTCATGTCGACCCTCGGCCTTATCGAATACAAAGATGCTTCCCCGGAAGTACGTGCGGTGTATGACGACATCATGGCGACGCGGAAGACGGACTGGATCAATAATTTCTGGAAGGCGATCGCGCACGATCCCGCTACTCTCAAGCGTACTTGGGAGGACATCAAGCAAATCATGGCTCCGGGCGCATTGGATCCGCTGACGAAAGAGTTGATCTATGTCGCCGTGAGCGTGACGAACCAATGCCATTACTGTATTGCTTCCCACACGGTCTCGGCCCAGAAGAAGGGAATGAGCGATGCCATGTTCAAGGAGTTAATGGCGATTGTGGGCATGGCGAACGAGACTAACAAGATGGTGACGGGATACCAGGTCGAAATCGATCCGCAATTCAAAAAGTAATTCAAATGGTTCCCGGCTCCGCAAGCCCCTCGCGAAGACGTATGCTTGACGTTAGTGGGAGTGCTCGTTGTGAAAACTATTGCTTCTCTTCGGCAAAACCTGTGGACCGCGAGCTTTGCATTTATCATCGTTCTGCTGGTGGGTTACGGAGCTGATCTCTTCCTTTTTCGGCATCCCGCGTGGATGCTGATCGATGATGTCATTCTCGCGTTTGCTGCTGGCATCGTGGTCTTTCAGTACGAGAGAGAACGGTCCCGCTTTCTCTCGGAGAAACTCAGGGTGATCCGCGAAATGAATGCCTTCGTACGCAACGAACTGCAGATTCTGAATGCGTCGGTGGAGCATCTCGATAGGGCTCGGGTGAGCACGATTGAGAGCAGCGTAGGGCGCATCGACTGGGCGCTCCGCGAGTTACTGCCGGGCAAAGACACGCTAACCGAGCAGCCAAGCAAGCTGACCACCACGAATCAGCGGCTCAAACACTCAGCATAAGCATCACCCAATTCTCCCCAGATCGAAATTCAGGGTAGTGCCCCAGCCTGGAATGTCTCAGGGGTTCACTCCACGAAGTCTCTCTACAATATTCCCGCCGGTCATCCGTCTTCAGCAGTGGATGGATGAGCCGGCGAGTGTCGCTTTCATGACGGAGCAGGATCGTCGAATCTCCGAAGTCGTTTCGAAGCAAGGGGCACGGCTGCGCAATTTCATCCGCAGGCGCGTACCCAACGACGCGGATGCCGAAGACCTGGTGCAGGAAGTCTTCTACGAACTGGTGGAAGCGAATCGCTTGCTCATGCCGATCGAGTACGTCACCGGATGGCTGTTTCAGGTGGCGCGGAATCGCATCACCGACCTTTTCCGCAAGAAGAAGCCGGAGAATTTCAGCGATGCTGCGGTGGCGGACCAGAACGGGGAACTGCTGAGCATCGAAGATCTTTTGCCTTCCTCGGACGCCGGGCCAGAAGCGGCGTACCTGCGAAGTGAAATGTTGGAAGAGCTTGAGCTGGCTCTTGCCGAACTGCCGGAAGAGCAACGGTCCGTGTTTATGGCCCATGAAATTCAGGGGCGCAGCTTCAAGGAGTTGTCGCGCGAAACCGGCGTAAGCATCAACACGCTGCTATCGCGCAAGCGATACGCTGTACTGCATCTACGGGAGCGGTTGCAGAACATTCATGACGAGTTTTTCGGGAAATGAGGAAGTCAATATGAAGAGGCGAAGATGGTTTTTCCTGATTCCGGTCGCGGTCGCGGCATTTATCTTCATCGGTGGCGAAGTAGTCATGCAACTCTGGAATTGGCTGCTTCCGGGACTTTTTGGATGGCGGCACATCACTTTCTGGCAGGGGCTGGGGCTGCTTCTCCTGTGCCGGATCTTGTTTGGTGGCCTTGGACATGGAGGCCCTCGTGGGCGTCCTTGTAGGCGTGACCGGATTTCGCCGGAAGAGCGGCAGAAATTCCGCGAAGTTCTGCGCACCCGGTGGGGCGGCATGGAAGGGGAGACCGGCGCGAGCAAGGAGCAGGCGTGAGATTAAATAGACGTTGCGAGCAACATCTCTACGCTATCTACCCGGATCATTAGAAGCGATCGTCGGTGTTGACGCCGAATCCCAGGATGGCCGTAACGCCCACGGGTTGATCGTTGCGCATGGCGGGCTGGAATTTCCAACTCCGCAGGGCCGAGAGGACTTTTGCGGTCATGTTGGCAGGGCCGGGCTCCAGGACGCGCACGTTTTCGATATTTCCTGAGGCATCTACGATGCAGGCGATCACCATGCGGGCGCGCGGGGTGCCATTCGGAATGTCGGTCCGGATTGCGACCGGTGCGCTAATTGCGCTGCGGAAAGAATGCGCCGCGGCTGCCTGATCCGCGAATTCCATCACGACGGTGCCGGCCGCAGTATCCAGATACGTGGTGTATTGCTCGCCCTTCAGCAGATTTTTGTAAGGCTCGAACGCGCCGCCGGAGCCGGCGGTTGCTGCAATTACGACGTTGAGCGTTTGCAGTTGCTTACTGGTGCTGCGATGCGTCGTGCTCGGGTCGTTGGCGCTGGGATCGGAACCAAATCCGGGCAGCGTCACGATGCTGCTACCGCCGCTGATCTGAACGCCGCGCACTGCGGGGTTGCCCACCGCACTATTGCCTGCACCACCGGGACCATTCGACGGAGAGATTCCGCTGCGGGCGGCAGGATCGGAGCCGTGTCCAGTTCCGGCGGCTGCGCTGCCTGTGCCGTTTCCGCTGAGGCCGCTGCCGGAGCCATTTCCGCGCGAAATTGCGGTGCCTCCACCCGAGCCTCCTAGCCCTGGTTTCTCGCCTCCGCTGGGTGACATCGCGAGCGAACCTGTGCCGCCGTTCGTGGGCACTCCAACTTTGGTGCCGGGCTGCGTAGAGATCACTGCTCCCGCATTCGAGCCCGCGCCACCGGTGTGTGCCGGCGCGGAGGGCGCGCCCACGTCCATCGGAGCGCCCAGGCCAATCCCACGGTGCCCTGAGCCGGTTCCGGTTTCGTTGGAACCGCCACCCATCGAGGGCGGCGGAGGGACCACGTTATTGGCCAGCAGCGTGCCGCCGTCCACTCCTTTTCCTCCCGGCGTGGTGCCGGTCCCGCCGCCCGTTCCAGATAACGAGGGCGGAGGAGGAACGACATTGGGAGAGCCCATCTGGGGTGCAGTCCATCGCGAGGCAGATCCAGTTCCGCTCGGTGCTCCGACCGAGGGCGGCGGAGCGACAACGTCGCCGCCAAGAGAAGCCCCTGTGCCATTACGAAGACCCCGCGAATTCCCGGCAGCACCATTCACTGACGGAGGTGGCGCGACGACGTTGGCGGTGAGTGACGCAGAACGTCCGCTATTGCTGCCTGAGCTCGCTGATGGCGGCGGCGGAACGACTTCACTCGGCCCGAAGATCTTGCCAATGATGCTGCTCATGAACGATCCGCTCCCGGACTGCGAGGGCGGTGGGGGCACGACGTTCTTTCCCGCATCCGCGTCGCTGCTTCCGGTCAAGCGCCGCATGTCACGGGACAAATCTGTGGAAGGTGGTGGTGCAACGACCGATGGAGCGGGCAATGTTGCCTTTGAAGTTCGCGCCCTGGCATTTTCAGGAGCCGATACGGGCGGCGGGATCACTGCCGGGTTCATTCCCTGTAGAGGGGCCGTAGTGATCTGGCGAGCGACGGAACCGGGTGCCGGCGGAATCACGCCAGTCGCGAGTCCTGGCCCGGAGCGCGCCTGATCCCGCGAAACACTCGGGGCAGGAGCAATCACGCGCGAAGTGAGAGAGGGCGCAGTCAGGGCACGATCACGCGCCACACGTGGCGATGGCGGTATGACTGCGGGCACGAGCGCCGGAGCCACTAGAGTGTGACTGCTCGCGACAGCAGGCGCGGGCGCAATCAGCGCAGGATCGAGAGTCGGAGCGGTCGGGTTGCGATCACGCATCACCGCAGGTGCAGGAGCGATCACAGAATTCAGCTCGACGCCGTTGCGGGTGAAATCGCGGATAACGTTTGGCGCAGGCGCTACCACGTTAGCCGAAAGACTTGGCGAACTTCGGGCAGAGCGCAGCCCCTCGGCAGGAGGAGGTCCGGGATTCGGATGAACCGCCAGCAGATTCGCTACTGCATCAGTGGAGGAAGGCAAAGCCAGATTCGGAGCATCGACAACTTTGGGAACCAGTGATGCGCCGCGCGCAATTTTGATGGTTTGGCTGCGGTGGGAGGATTCGTCGCCGCCGGCGCTCCCGGTTTTTCCTGCATCTGCGCCGCCGAGATCCTCCGTTCGTGGAAGCTCGTCGCCACTGTAATAGATCACGTCATGGCTGCTGATGCGCGGCACAACCTGCGGACGCAACTGTTCAATTTTGACCTGAATGGCAACCAGCGCAACGATCAGGAACGCCTCCAGTACGTAAGAGGGAACCATGATCCGCAAGGGAATCAAACCAAATGGAGCTTCTCCGGCCAAGCGAGCTTCCGACCGCGACAGGGCGGGCTTGATGGACGTGACAAAATCCTGCCAGCGCGAAGACCACTCGACCTGCAGCTTGGGCAGGTCGTGCCGGGGCTCACGAAAGAGGACAACTTTCCCGACTTGGAGAGTCTGGCTCACGCTGGAAGTTTGCTTGGGGTGGGGACTGTGATTTCAATTGTATCCCCAATCTCAGTTTTTGTTTCAGCCAGTGTATGGCTCGGAAGTTCCAGTACCGATGTCGCAAGGCGGCGCACCGGCGCAACTCGCCAGGGCCGCAGTTCCGCCTGGGCGTAGATCACGCTCATATGGCGATCCAGGTAGAGCACATCAATAGGGAAGCCCATCCCTAAAGTATGGACGCCATGGCAGGGGACAATCCAGAGTCCGGCGCCGTTACGGAAGTCATCGCTGCTGCGGCCCAGCAGGCCGCGAAACCGGGTCCAATGTGTGTCGGCAAGCACCAGGTCCGTGGCTAGATAAGCCTGACGCGTGCGGTTGTAAGCTTGTCCCGGTGCAGAAACAGCTGCCATATACGCCCTATTCCCCCTCGCTCCCCGCCGAATCAGTGGGAAGAGATTGGGCCCAATTGCCGGATCAGTTGAATCACCGCTGGGCCGATCGTGACGAAGATGATCGATGGCAGAACAAAGATCACTAGCGGGGGAACCATTTTGATCGTGGTTTTTGCTGCTTGTTCTTCGGCGCGCTGCCTGCGTTCCGTGCGCAGCGAGTCAGAATGCACCCGAAGAGCCTGGGCAACGCTGGTGCCGAAACGATCGGTCTGAATCAGCGTGCCCACGAGAGCTCGAATGTCGTCAACCCCGGTGCGGTCTACCAAGTTGCGAAGAGCCTCAGCGCGGGGCTTGCCGGCACGCATCTCGAGGTTCACCAGGTGGAATTCGTCGCTGAGATCGGGGTGCGCATGGTGCAAATCCTGGCCAACCCGCATCAGCGCCTGATCGAGCGCGAGCCCGGCTTCCACGCAGATCACCGTCAAATCGAGTGCATCGGGGAGCCCGAGACGAATGCGCTTCTGGCGCTCCTTGATCATGCGTTTTAGGACGAAACGCGGCAGGAAAAAGCCGAGCCCCGCCACTCCAATCAGCAGCGGGAAATTGTTTAGACCCTGGAACAGCAGCACGGCCAAGCCGCCAACAACGGCGCTCACGATGCGCGCGCCGAAATAGTAATTCACCTGGATTGCATCCCGGTAGCCGGCCTGGATCAGCCACTTCCGAGTGCGAGACACGTCCGCCGCGGAGAGAGGAATGGCTTTGCTGATGGGCTCAAGCGCCTGTTCGATGCGCTCGCGAACCGCGGGCTTATTCTCGGCCCGCCGGCCTTGCTGTCCGCCTAATGCTCGCAACCGGGCACCTAGAACCGAACCCGGGCTGACCACAGCTGCCCCAAAGGCGAACACCGAGAGTGCTACCGCTGCGAAGATCACCACCACGAGCACAAGAGGAGACATAGTTTTTTACACCTGGATCCGGATAATCTTCCGGATGACAAAATAGCCAACCGTCTGCAACGTGATTCCTCCGACCACCAGAGCGTGCCCGATCGGATCGGCAAATAAAGGACGAATGAATCCGGGATTCAGGACCAACATCACGGCCACAATAATCGGCGGCATTCCCATCAACAGGGCCATGGTGAGCCGTCCCTGCGCGGTGTAAACCCGCACCTGCCGCTGAATCTTGAATCTTTCGCGAATGACGTAGGAGAGATTGTCGAGGATCTCGGCCAGGTTCCCGCCGGTTTCACGCTGCAGCATGACGGCGGTGACGAAGAACTTCACGTCCACCAGCGGAATGCGTTCGGTAAGGTTCATGAGCGCGTCGCGAACCGGCATACCGAATTTTTGCTCTTCGTAAAGCTGACGGAACTCCCCCGCGATCGGTTCCGAAATCTCGCCGGTGATCATTTCCAGTGCGGTAGTGAATGCATGGCCTGCACGGACGGCGCGAGCCAGAGTGTCAATGGCTTCAGGAAAGAGTTCCTCGAATTTCTCAAAGCGCCGGTTGCGTCTTATCGACGCATAAGCATAAGGAAGGATAGAGCCGACGAGAACGGCAACCCATCCCACTTCGGCGCGCGAACTCAGCACGTACGCAGCAAATCCGATCACCACGCCCGATAGTCCGCAGAGCCCAAGGAAGTTGCCGGCGCGCAAATTCAAGCCGCCCTGCGCCAGCATCGTTTGCAATTCCGAAACTCGCGCGGATCGCCGCAGGATCGAGTCAAGAACGGGAATATCGCTCAGTTGCTCGTCACGCAACAGCGCGAGTTCTTCATCGGGAGAACGTTCCGGCGCTTTTTGCTCATTTGCAAGACGCTCTTTAATCAGGCGCGCCTGCGCACTCCTCTGATTGACCAGTGCGCCCAGAGCAAACGCAACCACTAATACAACCACGAAAACGATAATCGCCAGGAAAATAGGAGACATAGCTACAGACCCACTCTGGGATCTCAGTTCTTCAGACCTCCGCCTTCGATTCAAACCAGGCAGAATTTAAGCGCGCACCTGAGGTCGCCAGGCGCTCGGTGAATTGAGGACGCGTTCCGGTAGCGCGAAAGATTCCGCGCACCTTTCCGCTCTCATCGATCCCGGTGCGTTCAAAAACGAAGATATCCTGCATGGCGATGGAATCTTCGGCCATGCCGGTCACTTCAGAAATGGTGATAACCTTCCGCGTGCCATCGGCCAGGCGCGCGATCTGGATGACAGCGTGAACTGCCGAAGCGATCTGATGCCGGACCGCGCGTTCAGGAATATTCAAGTTGGCCATGGAAACCATATTCTCGATGCGTGCCATGGCGTCGCGGGGCGAGTTGGCGTGCACCGTCGTCAGAGATCCCTCGTGACCTGTGTTCATGGCCTGCAACATGTCAAATGCTTCCTCGCCGCGCACCTCGCCCACCACAATACGGTCGGGACGCATACGCAAACTGTTAATCACTAGCTGCCGCTGGCGGACCGCCCCTTTGCCTTCAATGTTAGGAGGGCGCGTCTCCAGCCGTACGATGTTCTCCTGCTTCAGTTGAAGTTCGGCAGCATCCTCGATGGTTACTACTCTTTCGAAGCCAGGAATGTAACCGGACAGTACGTTCAGCAGACTGGTCTTTCCAGCGCCTGTGCCGCCGGAAACCAGAATGTTTAAACGTCCCTTCACCATCGCGGCGAGTAGGTCCAGCATGGACTCGGTGAGGGTTTGATTCTCGATCATCTGGCGGGCGGTGACCGGATCGCGTCCGAAGCGGCGAATCGAGAGACACGGGCCATCGAGCGCCAGCGGTGGGATGATCGCGTTTACACGGGATCCATCGGCCAGACGCGCATCCACCATCGGTGAGGATTCATCCACGCGACGTCCAACCCGCGAGACGATGCGCTCGATGATTTGCATCAGGTGACCGTTGTCTTTAAAGGAAAGGTTGGTAAGCTCGAGTTTGCCCCCCTTCTCGACGTACACCCGGTCAAAGCGGTTGACGAGAATGTCCGAGATGGCCATATCCTTCAGCAACTGTTCGAGCGGGCCCAAGCCGAAAATTTCGTCGAGAATTTCCCGTGAGAGGCGCTCGCGCTCGGCAAAGCTTAACGGGACCACTTCCGCGTTTACCGCGCTACGGATGAGGACTAGAACTTCGTCGCGCGCGGAATCGTTAGTAGTCCTGCCCAGCTTTTCCAGGTCGAGGCGATCAAGGATCTTGCGGTGCAGGTCGGACTTGACCTGCTGGTAATCTGTGCGCTCGAACGATTGAAGGTTCGCCATAAAACCTAATTTTTCAAACTGATTTGAACAGTGACCAGGCCGTGCGCTTCACCTCGACATCATTTCGGGTGAGCTCTTGGGTGAGTCCGGCAAAGCAGCGCGCGATCTCGGAATTGCGCTGATCCATGACCGGAGTGCCGCGGTCGATAGCGGTGGAAATCGCGAAGTACTGGTTCGGCACGCGCCACAGCAACTTGGCGCCCACGGCGGCTTCCGCTTCGGCTTCACTAAAGCCGGGCACCTTGCGAAAGCGATTCAGCACCAACCGCACCCGCTCGCGGCCTCCACCTTCGGCCAGATATTGATTCACCCGTGCGGCGCTCCACAGCGACGCCACGTCCGTGCACGCAACGAGCAATACGGTTTCTGACAAGCTCGCGATCAGGCGGCTGGCTGCGTCGAAGCGAGACGAGCCGTCGACAACGATGTAGCGATAGTGTGAGACCAGCATGTCGAAAAGCCGGACGAAATCCGCGGTCGAGGGATCGACTGAAGCGGGCACGTTCGACCCCGCCAGCAACTGCAGGCCGCTGCTGTGCCGCGTCATGTAACTTTCCAGCAGGGAAGCGTCCATGCGGTGCAGATTTCGAGTAGCGTCGGAAACCGTGAACACCGGCTTCATATTCATGTGCAGCGCCGCATGACCAAGAGGAGCCAGATCCACCAGCGCAGTTTGTCCAAAGGAACTCTGCAGCCCCAGGGCAAGATTGACGGCCACCGTCGTCGCACCATTGCCCCCTTTGGCGTTGATGACGGAAAAGACCTTTCCCCGCAAGCCTTCCTGACGTCCTCGACGTTGGGACGAAGCCAGGCGAACGAAGGCTTCCAGCAGGTCGGTTGTGGTGGTGGGACGCTCGATGAATTCGCGCGCACCTGCGCGCATGGCATTCACAATTACTTGCGGTTGTTTCAGAATGCCAATAGCAAAAATGGCGCCATCGGGCATTTCCTCGCGCAGCAGTTCTATGCCGCGCAGCGCCTGCATGGCATTATCCGCAGGGATGTCGACCAGGATCACATCGGGATTGGCTGCGAGGACTCGCCGGACCACGGGATCGCCGGTAGCCATGGGAAAACTAGTGCAGCTTTGGACGGTGCGCGCAACACTGGTGCCGTCCACCAGCACCTGCAATAGTGCTCGCTGTTCGTTATCCGTAGCGACGATGACCACTGAAAGTTCTGCCATACGAATCCGCGGATCTACTGCAGAATCCATTTCAACTTCGTTCCAGACTGCGCCGATGCATGCGCCGGCGTTTGCGTGCTACTTGTTGCTCTTGTCGAACTTGTCCTTATTCAGGAATGGTTGTGGATTTTTCGGGCCAGCCACCGGCTCCGAACTCGGACTGATGCGATGCACGGTGCACAAGACCATCAGTTCGGAGTTGTTCTTCTGCAGACTGCGGCTGCGGAAAAAGTTTCCCAGGATTGGAATATCACCTAATCCCGGAATCTTGTTGTAAATGTCGGTAACGCGATTGTCCATGAGACCGGCAATTACGAAGCTCTGGCCGTCCTGCAACTCAAATTCAGTTTCTGCCCGGCGTGTACTGAGTGCTGGCACCGTGAAACCCGATATAGTGAGCGCATTCGCGAAGTCTAGCGTGCTGACTTCCGGAGCGACCTTTAAATGAATATAGCCGTTGGGGGTAATCACCGGGGTGAATTGCAGCCGAACGCCGAACTCCTTAAACGAAATGGTAACCGCAGTGAAGCCGGCGCCCGGTTGCACAATGGGAAAGGGAAACTGGCCTCCTGCCAGGAAGCTCGCCTCTTTCCCGTTCACCGCGATCAGGTTGGGCTCGGCCAGAATCTGCAGCAGGTTCTTGTTCTGAAGCGCCTCAATCACCGCGCCGAAGTTTATATCCGGACGAAAAACAAAAAGATTTAAAACGTTGCTAACGGTTTGGCTGCTGGTGGTCGCGCCGCCCGCGGAATTGGCGGGACTCAGTGTCTGTGGCCCAAAACCGCCAAACTGGCCGGTTGTAACCGTACCCACAGTGTTGGCGGCGCCGTTGGAGATGAAATTCACGCCCAATTGAGTCAGTGCGGTGCGATCGACTTCGGCAAACTTGACCTGTAGCAGAACTTCTTGCGCGCCCACCGGACCGAACGTCAGTACATTCACAACTCTGGGAGAATAGGCTGTAGCCAGTTCACCGGCCCGCTTCGCTACGTCCTCAGTAGAAACGTGCCCCGAAAGCACGATGGCGGCACGAGATGGGGTCACATCAATCTGCTCGTCGGGGAACACCCGGCGTTCTTCTTCCGCGCAAGCGCTCACATCCACGTCGACGCGCAGGTCGAAGCTGCGAGAACGCTCCAGTTCGTCCCAGATCAGCAGTGACACTTCGCCCGGAGCCTTGCCATGCACCAGAATCTGCGTAGGCGTGATGACCTGTGCGAAAGCAACCGCGGGATCCGTCACAGAAATTCGCTTCAAACGTTCTGTCGTGTTGATAAGCAGCGACTTGCCCACCATGACCCGCAGGGGCGCCGAGGCTGGAGTGGGTTCTGATTGCGGGGGCAGTGTTGTGGTCTGCGTGCCGGTAGGAACGTTCGTCTGCGGTTGGGCGGGTGTGTCGGTCTGCTGCTGTCGTTCGGCGCGCACTGGAGACGCACAAAACAACAGACACACGGCACCGGCAAAGATAGAAACCGCCGCGTTCTGCTTTGTGTTGCGCCATGAGAGCTTGCGCCAGGAAAGCTTGCAGGCTCGCCACCAGGTGGGGATCAGGGGATTGGTGCCCATCACTTTGTGTCTGAGGCCTCGTCGGGGAATTTGACCACATCCGGCTTCTTGTCACCTTGATAGACCTCGACGCTGATACCGCTACTAGGTGCAGCGGCAGGTGGCGCAATCTTTGGGGCAGGCGCGCGGTGAACCGGGGCGTGCGTAACCGGGGCAACGGGCGCCGCAGCTCCCTTGAACAACGCCCTCGCGCTTGCGGCGAGCACCTCGTCCTGCCTGGTATCCACCGGATTGCGCAAGGCAAGCTGGATCCGGCCCTCATTGGTGGCAAGAGTCAGGCGCTGCGCATCCTCCGGGGTCACCAGTAGTGTGATCACGACCGCGTTCTGTGCCTCGCCCGTCGAGCTCCGCTCCAGTGTGTGACCGGACGCCAGAACTTGAACGTTCTGTAACACAGTGGTGGTTTGCGGCTCTCCCGTTCCCGTAGTCGACGCGGTTACCAGGACATCGACCCGGGTTCCAGGTGTGACGAATCCGGATACAGAAGCGACATCGTTCACGCGCACGGAGACCGCACGCATTCCGGGGGGAATTAGAGACGGCAGTCCGGCGCCGGCATTCTCGGCAGCCAGACGGTTGGGGAGAATAAATTCACCCTTCGCGATGGGCATGATGACGCCATGCCCAATTACGTCGGCTTTTTTTCTCGGTGCTCCGGGAGGAAGATCCGCAGCAGGCACATTAATAATGCGGACATCGTGTTCTTCCACGCGGCTCCCCACCTGCAGATCATTCGCCGCCACCATCACTTGCACTCCGGGATCGGAGCTCCCCATCTTGCCCTGCAAGTTCTTGTAAACAGTGACACTGACGAGGAAAGCGATGGCGAGCGCCAGCGCGCCAATCATCATTAAGCGTGTACGATTCATGCTGTTTTCCTTACTACCGTTCCGGCGATCGCGCGAGCTAACGATGCGTCACCACCGCTTCACACCTGGCAGTTACTGGATGGCGCTGGCGACACTGGAAAACACGTTGTTGGAGTTGGAACCGATCAGACGGATGGTTCCGACGACGATCACCAGAATCACGGCCAGCATGACCGCATATTCTGCGATGTCTTGACCTTCTTCTTCGCACCAGAGTCGGCTCATAAGCTGGTTCAACATGCTTATCTCCTGTAAACCAATAGAATTGGGGGAATGGTGTTCGGGAGCCCGGGCTTTCTGGGAACTTGTTTCGCGACCCACGAACCACTCGACTACGGTAATCATACCTGCATCTGAAAGGAATGTGACAATTTCTTGCAACTGCCAGGAAAACCCTCAGTAAACCCCAATAAGCCGTGTTTTACCCCACCTTTCTGGGTATTATTGCCGCAATTGGGGGTGCCGGTTCCGAGGAACTGCTCTTGCAGACCCGCAGTTAGCTGCTACGCACTGTTTGCTGGCGATAGCCAAGGCTCCACGCTACAATTCGCGTTCGCCACCGCAGATCCCGGAGAATACAAGCGATTTTCACTGCAGCCCATAAACCGATCGCTCGGCTGTTCTGCATTGCCATGGTGGGCCTGCACCTTTTTTTCCTGTGGAGTGTAAGGGCTCGCATTGCCAGGGGTGATCCGGACTTTACGGCATTTTACGCAGCAGCAACGCTTGTGCGCTCCGGGCACGCGGTGGACATCTACAACCCTTCCGCACAGTTCACGGCGCAGGCGCGTTTCACTGATGATTACGAACTTCGGCGTGGGCCGCTCCGGTATATCCATCCGCCGTTTGAAGCTCTTTTGTTCGTACCGTTCACGTTTTTTTCGTACCGAGCCGCGTTCGTTTTATGGGATCTGGCAAATCTCGGGATGCTGGTTGCTGTTGCCCTCTCGCTGCGAGCGAGTCTGTTGCCGGATAGCGGCATCGGCATTTGGGATCTGGTCTTGGGGCTCTTAGCATTTTTCCCCATCTTCGCGAACTTCTTCCAGGGACAGGATGCGATCCTGCTTCTTCTCTTCGTCGCGCTGGGTTTTCGTGCGATGAAGCGGCGAGCCGATTTCTCAGCCGGATGCTGGATGGCTCTGGGCCTTTTTCGCTTCCAGTTGGTGATCCCGCTGGTCCTGGTTCTCGCACTCTGGGGTCGCCGGAGAATCGCGCTAGGCTTCGTTCCGATGACGGCCGTGCTCCTCCTGGTATCGGCGGCAATGGTGGGCTGGGGAAACGTGTTGCGCTATCCCGCGTATCTTTGGCTCTGGGCATCACTTCCCGGTTCTGGGCGGACGCCGTCTTCCTTGTTGCCAAGCATGCTCGGACTGGTAACCGGCTGGCCGCGCCTGGAGGGTATTCACTGGCTGGTCGCCATTGTGCTGATTCTGTCGGCAGGTCTCGTGATTGTAGTAGCTCGCATGAAGAACCTTGCCCAGGAGCCCAGATTCTTCAATTTATGTTTCGCGTGCGCCATTCTGGCTTCAGTCCTTGTCGGCTATAACACCAGCACTTATGATCTTGCCTTGTTAGTTCTGCCCCTTGCCGTGATGCTTCGCGAAGAACTCACCGGGCCGATACCGCGTGGTTTGCTACTGCCTATCGTCCCGCTACTCATCAGCCCCTTCTGGTTCCTGCTTGGGATGTATTGGCAGAATTTCAACCTGATCGCCATCTTCTTGCTGTGGTGGCTCATTGCATTGCGCACCGAATTGCTGCGCAGGCGCGGAACTGCGCCCGTACCGCAACCTGCGGTTCCTCTCGCCTGATATGGTCAGAAAATTGTTGTTGATTTTCGCGGCGCTTCTGATGGCGGCAAGCGTGTGGTTCTGGGTGCAGGACATCACAATCGCGCATCAGGAAACGGATTCGCGCCAGCGTGGCATCCCGCGCGGGAATCTCTCTGATCTCTATCCGCGGTGGTTGGGAGCGCGGGAATTGCTGCTGCACGGGCGCGATCCGTACGCAGCGGACGTCACGCGTGACATTCAGACCGGCTACTATGGCCGCCCGCTCGACCCCAGGCGGCCGAATGATCCCAAAGACCAGCAGGCTTTTGCTTATCCTTTGTATGTCGTGTTGGTGCTGGCCCCGACCGTTCGGTTCCCCTTTCCGCTGGTGCAAAGGGCATTCCTGGGATTGCTGCTGGTGCTGACCGCCAGTTCCGTCTTGCTGTGGCTGCGCGCACTCCAATGGCGTATATCACTCACGGCGAAACTGCTTTGGATCATTCTGGTTGTGGGATCGTTCCCTGCGATTCAGGGCTTCAAACTGCAGCAACTCACATTACTGGTAGCGGCGCTGCTTGCCGCGGCGATGGCGTGCCTGGTACAACGCCGATTTGTGATCGCGGGCATTCTGCTGGCGATGGCCAGCATCAAGCCGCAACTGATTTCCCTGGTAGCGATCTGGATCATCATCTGGATATCGGGAAACTGGCGTGAAAGGCGGAAGGTGTTCTGGAGCGCCGCAGCATGCATCGCGGTCTTGCTGGCGGGCAGCGAATTCCTGCTGCCGGGCTGGGTCGGCGAATTTCGCGCGGCGATGTCGTCCTACTACCAATACACCGGTGGCGGACGCTCGATATTAGATGTGGCGATGTCGCCTACGTGGGGAAGGGGCGCCTCGGCGTCACTCGTGTTGGTCCAGATCTTCCTTGTATGGAAACTCCGCCGCGAGCCCGAAGGAAGTCGGGCTTTTCAGTGGTCCGTCGCGGCTGTCCTGGCCACTACGTTGATCATCGTTCCCATGTTTGCACCGTACAATCAAGTCCTGTTGGTGCCCTGTGCGATGTTGGCTCTGAAAGAGCTTCGAACGTTATGGAATGCGGGCCGACTGGCGCGTTTTTTCCTTCTGATCGTTGCCGTCTCCCTTGCCTGGCCGTTCCTCTCAGCGGTGGCTTTGGCGCTCGGGTGGTTGTTCCTGCCAGCAACCACGGTGCAGCAAGCTTGGCCCATGCCTATGGCTTCGACCTTGATGATCCCAGTTTCGATCCTCGGGTTACTGCTTGTCGGCAAGAACGCTATTTGCTCCAGCTCGACCGCACCATACCTGCCGGCCACCGTAAGCACATAGCCAACATCAACTTGTCCATGAGTTCGGAGATGAACGTCTCGCGGGTTGCGAGTCAGCGCGGCGGCAGAGTACTCTGGAAACGCCGCTGAAGCGGAGTGCGGCGGCGTTCCCCCAGAAGGCGTCACCGGTGAAAACACCCATCCATGGCTCTTAATACCATTGGACCTACCAGCCATCACGGCTCCACTTCCGGAGTGTTTCCCGCCCTCGTGTTTGTGCAAGGGAGCGAGCAGAAAAACATCGTCCTGAACCGCACGCCTTTCACGGTGGGCCGAAAGGTCGACAAGGACTTGGTCATTGCCGATCCGCGCGTCTCGCGCGACCATGCCCAGATCGAGCAGGAGGGAATCAGCTTTTATCTGCAGGATCTGGGCAGCAAGCACGGAACTTTTGTGAACGGCGAGCGCATCCAGCGGCAGAAGCTGGAGCGCGGCGATCGGCTGGAATTCGGGGCGCGCGATTCGGCTTACGTGCTATTCAATCCGGCGAATCAGACATCCAATACGGCTCGCGAATTTCTAAGCCAGATTTCCGTGATCAAGCCGGAAGCGACCGAACTGGAGACGCTGCGGCTATTTTTGGAAGCTGCTCGCAAACTCAATACAGCCGGCGTGCTGGATGAAATCCTGATCACCATGCTGGACGTCACCTTGCAGTTAACCAGCGCGGAACGCGCGTACGTGTTTTTGAAAGATGACGATGGCAAATTGCGTTTGGCTGCCGGGCGGAACAAAAACAAAGAGCCGCTGCTGGACGATAAGACGATTTCGCATTCCATTCTCGAAGAATCGATCCGATCCAACCTGGAATTCCTGTTGAAGGACACCAGCGAATCGTTGGATATGGCCGGACGGCAGAGCGTTGTGGCCTACGATCTGCGCACCGTGGTCTGTATTCCGTTGCGCAAACTTACGGTGCATGCCACCCGCGACGCGCAAACCCCGTCGCCCGGCGGGACTGCGGCGCAGGCCATGGGCGTGCTGTATGTGGATTCGCGCTTTGCTTCCCGCGACATTACCGCGGTCAGCCGCGACATTCTGCACGCGATCGCGACAGAAGCCGCGTCCCTGATTGAGAATGCCCGGCTGGTGCAAGCTGAGGAAGAGGCGCGCCGCTACCAGCAGGAGTTGAGCATCGCCGCGAGCATGCAGCAGCGGCTGATGCAGGTGAAAATTCCCGAGGTGCCGTTTGCCCGGCTGCGCGGAAAAAATCTTTCCTGCAAGGAAATTGGCGGCGATTTTTATGACGCCGTGAATACCAAGGAAGGACTGGCAGTGGTGTTGGCCGACGTCAGCGGCAAAGGGGTCTCCGCCGCTTTGCTGGCTTCCACCCTGCAAGGGATGATCTATTCTCATCTGACCGCAGGGATGTCGCTACTCGAGGTAGTAACGGCAGTGAACCGCTATTGTGCCGATAAATTGATGGGCGAAAAGTACGCGACGGTTCTGCTGGCGCGACTCCGCCGCGATGGCGAACTGGAATATGTGAACTGTGGCCATGTGCCCCCGCTGCTGGTCTGCCGTGGGGAAGTGATTCGTCCTCCGCATGGCAACGTGCCCGTCGGATTGCTATCAGACGCGACTTTTGAGAGCGCTTCCTGCCAGATGAAATCCGGGGACCGCTTCATCATCGTTACTGACGGCGTCACCGAAGCGGAAAATGCAATGGGAGATTTCTTCGAAGATTTCCGCCTGGAGGCTGCCGCGTCCAAGTCTCCAACGTTGGAAGGAATCTTCTCGGCGGTTACGGAATTCTGCGCCGGGACTCCGCTGAGCGACGATTGCACGGTCGTGGAGTTGTGCTATTCCAGCACGGAATTCTAGTGCAGCAACTCTGACCTTCACTCACGATTTCGCCTCGACTGTGACCCCGTAATCGGTACCCTCCCAACGATTCTGATCAGGCCAGAAGAAGAAGTGGTGGGCAGGTCGAGGATGTAAATGCCTAGCCCTGTGTCGCGGGTGTCCGTATCATGCGCAGTGTTCCAATTATCGAGGCTCCAATGCACGCGTGCTGGAGACAGCAGCACGATGCGCAGCGTCTTGTTTCGCGGGATGCTTCGGGTTTTATTGTTAAATCTCCAGCCGAAGATTTGCCTGGCACGTCGCTCGACAAGATAACGCTGCACGGTTTGAGGCGGCTGGTCAAAGACTTTGCCATCGCGAATGGAACGGCGCAGCTTGATGTATTCGGAGTGCGCCCACACCAGAGGGCAAGCCGAACCGGAGGGCTTGCCGCGGAACAGTTCCAGTGCTGGGATATCGGCCGCATCCCACACTTGCTCGGGCAGCAGCCGGCTGTGACCCGCGGTCGAGTTTTCCATCACAGTTAGTAACGCCTCAGCTTCATCCCGATGTCCGGCAGCGAGGGCGTAGTGGGCTCGCTCTCCCGCTAGCAGCGGCCACGCTCGGCCGATCCCGGTTCCATCGAAAGCTGAGCCGTCCTTGTGCTCGCCGTAACCATCGCCGTTGTAGCGATACCAGCAGGGACCTTGCGGCAACTCAACTGCCAGCAAGGCATCGATCGCACGCAGCGTGTTCAGAATGCGGGGATCATCGGGGGCGCGCAAACCAAAACGCACCAGGGCCAGCGCATCGGGACTGATGATGTGATAGGCGCGGTCCCGGTCCTGACCGGGCGCTTTGTTCTTAATGGGGACGAAGCCTTGCGTCGGTGAGGCCGCACCGTCGCTGGTATCGGGAGGGGCAATGCGGACGTAATATCCCTCGATTCCAAGTTGCTGCGCCAGGTCCCCTCCGCTGGCATAGGTCCAGCGTTCGATGTTGTCGTTCCATGCGTCAGCGGAATCACGCATGATTTGCGCTTGCGCGGAATGCCCAGTGATATCCGCGATCTCAGCGGCCGCGAGCAGCGCGGAAATTTCCGCCGCCAGAGTGAATGGCGAATAACCGGCGTCTTCCTCCCAGCGATCCTGCTGCGTTACCGGCCCATTGCGAATGATGAAGCTTGCCGCCTTGCGCACCATCGGCCACCAGCGATCCAGTTTGCCTAAACTCTGTGGAGCTTCGCGTCGCATCAGGTCGATCAGCAGGATGGGAAAGGCGGTCTCGTCCATCTGGATGCCGCTCCAGTACGGGCGCCCATCGAGCCACAGATTTTGCGCCCAGTTTCCGTCGGCCTCCTGCGTCGCTTCCAAATAGCGCAGCACGCGCGCAGCATCGCTCGTCGCTCCCGACGCGAGCAGGGCCCCGGCAGTTTCAACCAGATCGCGCGGCCACACGAGGTGATAGCCACCAAGATCTTCATCTCCTTTGTTGAAGCCCCAGGGAATCGAAAGACTGGCGATAATGCCGCCCAGAAAATCCTTCGACTCATGAGTGCGCAACACCGCTGTGGAGGAGCGATACAAATCGTTCTGCCGCAAAGGCTGGTCCAGCGGCAGAAGTTTCGTCTGCCAGTTCTTCCACTGTGTGATGTAATGCGCGCGCACGTCGTCGTAGTCTTCGAAGAGACTGGATCGCACTTGCTGGCCCGCTTCGGTCCAGATGGCTCCGAAGCCGATGGCGACCACGAATTCTCCGTTACATGCCGTCAGATCGACTTCTCCGGTGAGGGCAACGTTTCCGTTCTCGGCGCGCGTGTACTCCCATTCCATCTCAAAATGCTGCGACAGGTCCTGCCATCCGTCCGATGCTCCCACAAAACCAGCCGACATCTTTTTCCACGGCGTGGAAGACGCCATGCTCACATTTACTCCAGCGTGCTCGGCAAAGAACGCGGGGAAGCCCTTGTAATCGCCAATCCATCCAGTGTTACCGTAGCCGCAGTTGGCCAGATGTGGAGAGAGCAGCGCGAACAAGCGGTAGTCGGAGAGTTTTCCTAGCAGCGGTTCCAATCGAACTTTCTGCAGAACAACATTGCGGTAGGGATCGCTGAACACTTCCTTATGAATGCGGTAGCGTCCCGAATTGCACGTGTTAACGAGTTGAAAGACAGGAACCCCGGGCTCGACGGGAACATTCTCGAACTGGCAATTGCGCTTTTCTTCCGAGAAAAAATCCTCGCCGTTGGTTACGATGAATCCCATGTCGCGTGTGCAAGCCTGATCTACCCGCGGAAAGTAGATTTCATTCAGGATTCCATGACTGATGGTGAACCAAACCTTGCTGTGCTGGTTGAGGGCCGTGCCTGCGCCGCTCTTCGCGCTGGAAGTCCAACGCGGTGGAATGCCGGGCCAACCTGGGGCGTAGCGCGTCGAATCAGCCATGAAA
>QHVR01000220.1 GCA_003223595.1 Acidobacteriota bacterium | reverse complement strand
CGTCGATGAGCTTGGGTTTATTTCCGGCAGCCTGGATGCGAGTGGGGTGGGCAATGAGTGTGGGCATGAAATCGGTTGTGCTTTCGGAAGAGCTGAGGATTCAAGGTTACATCAACACGGACGAAGCTTCAGACCGCCGCGAGGAGTTCGGCCCAGCCAGCGAGGTGGATTCGAACTCCGAGCTCCGGGCTCCGCGTTTATGGACACGGATAAGGAGTGCCGGGCGTTGCAGCTGTGCCCGGGATTACTGTCGGCGGTCCTGGGATGCCATTCGGTCCGGGTGCTCCGGGGATGACAGTCGGGGGTGTGCCCGGCGTGTCTGGTGTGTAGCACGTCCCGCGGTTCTCCGGCAGATTGTTGCACCGCCTTAGATACTTCACTTTGCTTGAACGAGATCTCTTGGGGCAGCACCATATCCACTGGCGCACCCGCATCGAGATAAAAGTGATGCGAACTGAAGATCACGATCATCGATGCAACCGCGCCTACGGCACCGCCCACGCCAGCTCCGATGACCGTCGCCGCGCCCGGGCTCCGGGGCACGGTCATGCTCGACGATAAGCATCCAGGCGGCGGGCCCACACAGCCCGGAGGAAGTGAGTTGGTGATGATCTGGGGAGTGGTGTTGGCGGCCGCGTGACCGATCACAGCCCCCAGACCGGCTCCGGCCAGAGGCAGCGCGACACTGGTCATAACCCGTGCATTGCCGGGATCTTTCTCGGCGTATCCTTCGTCGCTCTGCAGGGTCACGGGCCCGGGAATGACCGTTACGTAGCCGTCGGGAAATATCACGGCCATTGATTGCAGGTGCAGTTGTCCACGGCCGCCGCGCGCGTCCAGCTTGTCGACGCTCCCTTGGACAAACGTTCCGGGAGGGATCACCATTTGATCCCCGGATCTCACCGGTGCAGTGACTTGCGCATAGATGTCATCTCCGCGATGAATGACGCGGCTTTGTACGGGATGCGTAAGCACCAGCGGAATCCGGGTGCCGGCGGGAACGGTTACAACGTTCTGCTGCGCTGGCGGTGAGGGCCGTTCACTTTGCGGTCGCTGCGCCAATAAAGGGATGGCGGCAAGCGAGATCACGCTCAGCAAAACCGCGCGTGCGAATGTCTTTTGGTCAGTTGGGAAAAGGTTGGAAGGGTAAGAATCTGAGAGGGTACGGCGAAGGTACGTCACGATGCACCTCCTCTCGAAAGCTTTGGCGGGAGCGCTTTCGATGCGGGTTCGTTAACGGCAAACCCGACTTCCGCGAGTTAGACTCGCGGTTGCGACAGGATGTTACCGCATTGTGCAGTAAATGTTTGCAATTTGATGGTAGCGATTTGTAAAGCTGTGTCTGGCGCAACAGCGCGATGTTCTTCGGCATTTACGGTGCTAGTTTTTGAACACGAGCAGTGAAATCAGGACTCAAAAACCTTGCTCAACCAGATCTTCAATGGTCAGGGCGCCTTGCTGCGATTCACGCTGCATCATCTTCTCCACATATTTCGCGATTAGATCCGCTTCCAGATTTACCGGATCGCCGGGCTTGAGCGAATGCAGGTTGGTCTTCTCGACCGTATGCGGGATGATGGCAATGGTGCAGCGGCTGCGGTCCAGGCGAGCAACGGTGAGGCTGATGCCCTCAATTGAAATCGAGCCTTTGAATACGGTGTACTTCTCGACTTCTTCCGGGATTTCGATGTGCAGCCACCAGTTATCGGAGTTTTCAATGCGCTCCAGGCTGATCAACTTGCCGACGGCGTCCACGTGTCCCTGGACGATGTGACCGCCGAAACGGCCATCGGCCTTCATGGGAAGTTCAAGGTTGACCAAAGCACCTTCACGAAGGCGCGAGAACGAGGTGCGAACCCAGGTTTCGGGGGCAAGATCGGCACAGAAGGAATCGGGCTTGATGTCGAGCGCGGTGAGACACACGCCGCTCACTGCGACGCTGTTGCCAGGGGCCAGTTCTTTCGGCGTATGCTTCGCCGCGATGGTGATGCGGCGGTTCTCGCCGCGTAGCTCGATGCGGGTGATGCGGCCGACTTCTTCGACTATGCCTGTGAACACGGGGGACCTCCGGGGGAACGGTTCATTCTAAGCTATTAGCCATGAGCTATGAGCGATGAGGGACAGAGCAAGAACGCTGCAGGGCTTCGCCCTGCCGGACCGCCGAGGCGGCTGTGCCTGCATGGGCAATGGGCGCTATTCGGCATACGGATCACGCAAGTAGCCTTCTACTGCGAAATCTTCGCCGAAGCGATGCAGGTGCACGTGGCGGACTTGGGCGGCCTGACTCATCCCGGAAAAGCCCGCGCCTGCGGCGAAGGGAATGGATCCGGTTCCGGCAAGAATTTTGGGAGCGTAGTAGAGAAAAACTTTGTCGACAGCGTTGGCTGCGAGAGCGGTCCAGTTCACGGTGGCACCGCCTTCGATCATGATGCTGGTGATCTCCAGTTCTGCCAGGCGGCGGAGAATCGCCGGTAGATCGGGACGGCCGTTGCCTTCAAAAGCTTGTACTCTTTCCACTCGGACGCCCTGCTGTTCAAGGTCGGCTTGCTTGCGCTCATCCGCCGAGCCACAAAATACCAAGACATCATTTTTGCGATTTGGGGCCGCGTCCTGCACTAGCCGTGATTCAAGCGGCAGACGCAGGCGCGAGTCTAGGATGACGCGCAGCAGCGGGCGGCGCCGCGGACGGCCGCTGCGATCCGTTAGTAGGGGATCATCGGACAGGATGGTTCCCGCGCCCACCAGCAAGGCATCGCTCTCATGGCGCAGTTGCTGTACATGTGCGCGCGCAATCTGGCTTGTGATCCATCCGCCGGCGGGCATGCCGGCGTGGGATTTTAGCGCCTCCGCGGGTGGAGGAGCGATCTTGCCGTCAAGCGTCATCGCCGCTTTGAGCGTTACCAGAGGAACCCCGTGACGAATGTAGCGCGCGAAAGCTTCATTCAACTGACGCGCTGGTTGCTCGCGGGCACCGACTTCCACTTCCACTCCTGCCGCGCGCAGCGCGTCGAAGCCCCGGCCGCTGACTCTTGGATTCGGATCCGTCATGGAAGCGACAACGCGGCGGATGCCGGCTTGGATAAGGGCGTCGGTGCAAGGAGCGGTTCGTCCCTGATGGGCGTGCGGTTCCAGATTGATGTACAAGGTTCCACCGCGCGCTTTGGGGCCGGCTTGTTCGAGGGCGAGGATCTCAGCGTGTTTCACGCCGGCGTAGGTGTAGGTTCCGCTGCCGACTACGTTGCCGTCTGAATCAGTAATCACGGCGCCCACGTAAGGATTGGGCGAGGCGAGTCCGATGCCCGCGCGGGCCAGGTCGAGCGCGCGCTGCAGATATTGGTCGTCCAGGGATGGCCCAGGCATGCAGGGAGAATCTACCATGCAGGCGGGAGATCAGCAGGCGAGTTGTTATCCGCGGCGCGGAGGAAAGCTGCGGAAGGAATCATCTTCGATCTCGGCGACAGCGGCGCCGCTGCGCCCTTTCGGGCCACGTCGCACGGGAGCAGGAACATAGGCGTAGGGATCGCCGGGGGAAGCTGGGTTCTTTCCCAGAAGGCGTTTCAGAAGATCGAGGATCCGCTTGAAAGTCGACCGTCTTTCTTCAGCATCCGGCATAGACGCTCCTATTCGAAAAGTGAATCTACAAACTCCCTAGGATCAAACGGCAACAGGTCGCCAGCTTTTTCGCCCACTCCGACATAGCGCACGGGCAGGCCCAACTCGCGGCAGATGGCGACCACGACGCCACCCTTCGCGGTCCCGTCCAGTTTCGTGAGCACGATCCCGGTGACGCCCGCCGACTCGGTAAACAAGCGAGCCTGTTGCAGGCCATTTTGACCGGTGGTTGCATCCATTACCAGCAGAACTTCATGCGGAGATCCGGGGATGATGCGCTGGGCGGTGCGCCGCATTTTGTCCAGTTCAGCCATGAGACTGGTCTTAGTGTGCAGACGTCCAGCAGTATCGACTACGACGTAATCGGTTTTGCGCGCGACCGCCGCTTGCAACGCGTCGAAGAGCACGGCCGCGGGATCGCCGCCCGGCTTTGTTTTGATCACCTCGGTGCCGGTGCGCTGTCCCCAAATTTCGAGTTGCTCGATTGCGGCGGCACGGAAAGTATCGGCGGCGCAGAGCAGGACGTTCTTGCCTTGCGAGCGAAAGACCTGCGAGAGCTTGCCGATGGTCGTCGTCTTTCCTGTGCCGTTGACTCCGACTACGAGAATAACTTCGGGCGTGCCATCGACCTTGTTTACTGGCCGCGAGTTGGCTGCGTTCAGAATGCTGAGCAGTTCTTCTTTCAGAAGCCGCTTGAGTTCTTCGACATCTTTGATCTGCTTGCGATCCGCCTTTTCGCGCAATTTTCCGAGCACTTCCTGGGTAGTGGTGGAGCCCAGATCGGCGCCGATCAGCGTGGCTTCCAGGTCGTCGAGGGTGTTGCGGTCGATCTCTTTGGTGAAGGCAACCGCTTCTTCGATGCGCTCGGCAAGGTTTTCACGGGTGCGCGTGACCGCCTGCTTCATGCGGTCTAAAAAGCCGGTCTTCTTCTCTTCCTCGAGACTGCCGAATAACGTCTGAATCATAAAAAGACCAAAATGCGATTATACGTGGGGGGTGCGACGGGGAGGGCGAGGAGAGAAGGGACTCGGAATTTCGATTCGATGGAATGAAACGTTTCACTTCCTTTCATTTTTGAGGGCTCAATGAAACGTTTAACCGCGTCATGATCCATCCGCAAATCGTTATTGCACTCTCGATTCAGAATTTGTCTGCAAGACGACATTCTTGTGCGTACAAATATCGTGGCGCATGTTGGCGCTTCTGTTGCGCGCAGTGCGGTGATAGCCTAGCTCCAGTCTTCACAACAACTCACCTTCTGCGCACGTAGTCAGATGGAGTAAAGAGGCCTTTCCCCTGTATGAATCTGACACGACCTACCCAAATGTGCTGGATCTGTG
>QHVR01000219.1 GCA_003223595.1 Acidobacteriota bacterium | reverse complement strand
GCCGGAGTATCAGGACGCCCTGCATCGGCTGTTCGAACTTGCTCATCAGCACAAACGCCTCACGCTTCTCTTCGCATCGAAGAACGAGGGTACCAACAATGCCGTGGTGCTGAAAGAAGTTCTGGAGGGAGCCCGCAAGCCGCCGCGAGGAACCGGCGCGGGAGGAGCGGCTCAAGCCGTGCGCAAACGGGCGGCGATCAGAAAACGTTGACTTGTTTTCAGCTCGTGACATCATCCTCTCTGGTCCTCCGTGTCGGCGGTGTAGGAGCGACTCGCCGCCGGGGGACACAGAGAATGACAAGGCCTGGTTTAGAATCGGCTTCGCATGAGGCCTGTCTTTCATTGGAACTTGGGATCGCGTTCGCTGGAACTGGGGAAGCGCACGCTGATCATGGGTATCGTGAATGTCACGCCCGATTCCTTCTCCGATGGGGGAGAGTTTTTCGATCCCGATAACGCTCTGAAGCACGCGCTGCGGCTACTGGATCAGGGCGCAGATATTGTCGACGTCGGCGGAGAGTCGACACGTCCTGGAGCCCGGGTCGAAGCGGTCGAAGGTGTTCACTCCGAACATCTCAGCCCTGCTCCAACCGTGAGTGCCGAAGCGGAGTTGAAGCGCGTCGTTCCGGTCATCACCGATCTCAAGAAGAGATGCCCTGCCGCTGTAATTTCCGTGGACACGTACAAATCGACGGTGGCTCGCGCTGCGGTAAATGCCGGCGCGGAAATCGTGAACGACGTCAGCGGATTCCACTGGGACTCGCAGATGATCAGTACGTTGGCTGATCTCCAATGCGGGGCCGTGCTCATGCACATGCGCGGACGCCCAGAGCAGTGGCGCACTTTGTCTCCACCCGAAGATGTCGTCTCCCTGGTTAAGACCGAACTGGAACAATGGGCGGGGGTAGCGGTTTCGGCCGGACTGCAGCGTGGACACATCGTGCTCGACCCCGGGTTCGGCTTCGGCAAGAGTTTCGATGAGAATTATCCGCTGATCGCGCACTTCGAGGAACTGCACAGCCTGGGATTCCCGCTGCTGGCCGGCACTTCGAGGAAATCGTTTATAGGCCGCACCGTTGGGGGTGAAAAGAAGGTTCCGCCCAGCGATCGCCTTTTCGGCACGATCGCAACCGAGACGGCGCTTATCCTGAAAGGCGCGCACATCATTCGCACCCACGATGTGAAGGCATCTGTGCACGCCGCCCGTGTGGCAGATGCAATTCTGCAAGCTGAGTAGTTTTTGCTGCCTGGAATAGCAAATTAGGCATGATCCAATTCTGGCGGACGCGTCGCGCGTCGAATGACATCTTCCAGCGGACAGCATCCCGGTCGGGCTCGGTGGGCGTGATCAACGGCCTCGTTTAGCGGCCAATTTTCGCACCAATGAAGGTAAGCGACGCCAACCGTAGGCGAGCGCGAGATCCCGGCGGTGCAATGAAGATATACGCGGTGCCCGGCGCAAATCAGTTCGCGGAGTGCCTTCACACAGGAAGGTAGTTTCCACTTGAGGTCCAGCGAGTCGTAGTCGGTTATGGGAACATTCCGGTACGTCAGGCCTTCGGTTTCCGCCGCTGACTTCTCCCAATCCGGGTCGCGGTCGCGTAAATCTTCCTCGGACTGAAGACTCAGAATTCCGGTGATTCCCATAGACTGGAGTTCCTTCAAGTCAGATTGATCCTGGGGGTTCACTCCGATGCACAGGCTGCGTGTGATGAAATGACAATCCATATGAAGTACATCCTGCAATCAGAAAGTTTTAGTCGAATCCAACAGGATCGTGACTGGCCCTTCGTTGACGAGTTCCACTTGCATCATTTCCTGGAAACGTCCGGTTTGGCAGCGCAGTCCCGCGGCACGGATGCGCTCGACGAACGACTCGTAGAGTCTCCGCGCCGGCTCCGGCGGGGCAGCGTCATCGAACGAAGGCCGCTTACCCCGGCGCACGTCGCCATACAACGTGAACTGTGAAACGGCCAGCACGCTCCCGCCGACATCCTGCACGCTTCGGTTCATCTTTCCGTATTCGTCTTCAAAGATGCGCAGCCCGGCAATCTTCTCGGCCAAGTAGATGCAGTCTTGCTCAGTGTCTTGCTGGCCCACTCCAAGCAATACCAGCAATCCGATGCCAATTTGGCCAGTCGTCAACTGGCCGACGGTGACTTTAGCCCGGCTCACTCGTTGTACCACTGCGCGCATGTCGATCCTTGCTCAATGCTCGCGGTTTGACCGCAGCGACGGCCAACCATTAGGATTTGAAAGTGCAATCCCAAGTTAACAAAGGTCTTGCCGCAAAAAGCAAAAGCCTGCCTTTACACTAATAAACCGACACCATTAAACTACACACTCGTCTTTTTTCGTACCGCAGCGCGCAGGATGGGCAGACGCAAGCGAGCATTAAAACCGAGCGCATGAGCGCAACCGAATCCGAATTCAAAATTCATCGAGCCTAGCGAGGAGAACATGGCAGCCGTTGACGAGAAGGTAAAGCAGATTATCGTGGAGCAGTTGGGAGTGGACGAAGGCGAAGTCACCTCGAGCGCCTCTTTCGTGGACGATCTGGGCGCCGATTCGCTGGACACGGTCGAACTGGTAATGGCTTTCGAAGAAGCCTTCGATATCGAGATTCCGGACGAAGACGCGGAAAAGATCCGCACCGTGCAGGATGCCGTCGACTACATCGGCAAGCACGCCAAGGCAGGGAAATAATTGGCACGCCGGGTCGTAGTGACAGGCCTGGGCATGATCTGCGATGTAGGGAATTCCGCGGCAGAAGCGTGGAAGGCCTTGCTCGCAGGCAGGAGTGGTGTTGGCCGGATTACCCTGTTCGACGCCAGCAACTTCGCTTGCCAGATCGCTGCCCAGGTGAAAGATTTCGACCCGCTGAATTTCATCGAGAAAAAAGAAGTGAAAAAGATGGCCCGGTTCATTCACCTCGCCATCGCCGCGTCCGACGAAGCGGTCAAGGCTTCCGGCCTGAAGATCACCCCCGAAAATGACGAACGCGTCGGCGTGCATATCGGGTCGGGTATCGGCGGGTTCGACATCATCGAGCGCGAGCATTCAGCCTTACTCGAAGGCGGGCCGCGCAAGATATCTCCTTTTTTTATTCCTTCGGCAATCGTGAACCTTGCCGCCGGGCAAGTCTCCATGCGCTTTGGAGCCAAAGGCCCGAACGAAGCCACGGCCACGGCGTGTACGACCAGCGCTCATTCGATCGGGGATTCCTTCCGCATCATCCAGCACAATGACGCGGACGTGATGATTGCCGGCGGTTCGGAAGCTGCGATTACCCCGATGGGAGTGGGTGGATTCGCCGCCATGCGTGCGCTTTCCACGCGCAACGACGATCCAGAAAAGGCGAGTCGTCCGTGGGACCAGGGCAGAGATGGCTTCGTTATAGCCGAAGGTGCGGGCATTGTGATCCTCGAGGAACTGGAGCACGCGCGCAAGCGCGGGGCGCCTATTCTGGCCGAGATTGTGGGCTACGGCATGTCGGCCGATGCATACCACATCACCCAGCCGGCACCCGAACACGAAGGCGGCTTCCGGGTGATGCGTAACGCGGTACGCGATGCCGGAGTAACTCCCAATGTGATCGGGTACGTGAACGCCCACGGCACCTCGACGCCGATCGGGGACACGCTGGAGGCTCACGCGATCCGCAATTTCTTCGGCGAGCACAAGGTGGCCGTAAGTTCGACGAAATCCATGACCGGGCACCTGTTGGGCGGCGCTGGCGGGTTGGAAGCCGCGATCACCGTCCTGGCGTTACGAGACCAGATCCTCCCACCGACCATCAATCTGGAGAATCCCGATCCTGATACCGCCGGTATGGACCTGATTCCCAATCAAGCCCGCAAAGCGGAAATCGAATATGCCATGTCGAACTCCTTCGGGTTCGGCGGCACCAACGGCGCGCTTCTGTTCCGCCGCTGGACGGAATAACTCCCACTTCTCCCGGGGACTCTGCAAAGCCTTATTCAGAGAGGCTTTTGGAGCGTAATGTCCTTTCTCGCGTCCGCCCGAAAAAGCCGATGACCCTTTGCTGTCCTCCGGGTTGGTCCTTTGGAACTTTGCAGCCCGGCCAGGCGGACGCACAATGCATTTCGAAAGTAGAGTCTTCCCTGACCATGGAAAAAGCGTTCAGCGCAGGCTTCGCACCCTCGCCCATTTTCACCAGAAAAGCCGCAGCCCGGGCCGCACTGGTCGGATTAAACGACTCTTACCGCGCGCTCCTCGCGGAGAGTTTCCGGCAATTCAACATTGAGACGGTGCCCGTCACCGTTAACCCAGTCGAGCGGCTGCATAAGGAAAAATTCGAAGCCTGCGTGGTCGCACTGGCCGAGGGCACCGATTCGGTGCTGGAGTCGGTGCGAAGTTCGCCCTCGAATAGCCGCTGCATCGTCTATGGCGTGGGCGGCAGCGCACAAGAAGCGATGCGCTATTCGAAGTATGGCATCAACGCCATGTTGAACGAGCCGCTGGAGCGCCCCGCCACACTCAAGCTGATCCGCGCTACCCGCATGCTGGTGCTGCACGAATTCCGTCGCTACGTGCGTATCCCGGTGATGACGGAGGTCTGCATTGTTGGCGACGGCCGGAAAGTATTTGGCAGCAGCATCGAGATGAGCTCGGGTGGCATGTCGGTCAAGAGTTCTGAAGATTTCTCCCACGGCACCAACGTCGAAATCTCATTCGCCCTGATGACGCTTCCCCGAGTGAACCTGCGGGGAGCGATCACCTGGCGTAAGCCCAAATCTCTCGGCGTGCGGTTTGACCCCGCCGATGATCGCCGGTTCAGAGTGAAGAGCTGGATCGATTCTTATCTGGAAAATTGATTGCACGCAGTCCGTAGAAGCCAATCGCATCTTTTGATCCGTGTGAATCCGCGTTGATCCGTGGCCAACAAGGCGCATTTACAATAGCTTCGTGCCAGAAGCCAGGACAGGCGAAGCGGCGACATCCGTAGAACCGGCGTCAGGCCCGCGCCGCTGGTCCCTCCGCCAGCGCATCGTCCTGGCGCTGATTGTCTGGGCCGGATACTGGTTCATCCGCCTGCTGGGACCGACCCTGCGCGTGAGTGTGTCCTATGAGCCAGGCGCGCAGAAGACGCTGGCTGAGCGGCCTCTGGTTGCGTCCTTTTGGCACTCCTGCATCATCCCGGCCACGTATATTTTCCGCGACATGGGCATTCGCGTCATGAGCAGCTACAGCTATGACGGCGAGTACATGGGCAGGATCATCAAGCGATTCGGCTTCGTGGCGGTCAAGGGATCGAGCAGCCGGAATCCCATCCGTGCCCTGCTCGGTCTCCGGCGTGCGTTGGATGAGGGCTGGACTGTCGCGTTCACCCTGGATGGCCCCCGCGGCCCCCGTCACCAGGTGAAGCCTGGCCCGGTGGGCCTCGGAAAGTCATCCGGCCTGCCGCTGACGAGCTTCCACGCAGCGGTCGAAAAGGCATGGGTTCTGAACAGCTGGGATCGCATGATGATCCCCCAGCCTTTTTCGCGCGTGCTGGTCCGGGTCGGCAGACTCATTCCAGTTCCGCAGGACGCGAGCGAGGCGGACCTGGAGCGTTGCACCAGCGAATTGCAAGCGACCCTGGATCGTGTCTGTCAATTTGCCGAGGCGAATGTAGGCAAGGTGGGAACGAGCGAATTTCCGGTGGGTGACGAAAGATGAGGACGGCCAGCCTGATGGAAGACTGCAGATCGAACCGTCGCCGACCCGCAAGGCCGATCTTACTCCATGGTTGAGCCGAGCTGTACGTAGCGGTATTTCTTTCCGTCCCAGTAACCTGCGCCTTGCTCTTCCATGTAGATTCCGAGGACAGCTTTCTTCTTGAGAGAGTATTTCTTCACAGTCAGAGTCTTGAAAGGCAGGTTGATCAGCAGAAATTTTGCTTTGGGTTTTTCCGCCTGCCATGCGTCCTTGTCCGCACCGTGGATGATGAGCATCGCGATTCCGCGCCGTTCGGGCACGTCGGACGCGAAGCTGGAAGTGACTTTGACGTCGCCGAATCCCATAAAGGTGTCAAAGGGATCGGCAACCACATAGTCCAGCTCATCTCTGTCAGCCATGGGATTCTTGCATTTCGCAGCGACGACCAAATCATCGATGCCGTCGCCATCGAAGTCGCCAATGAATTGTCGAAGACCGGGCAACACGGTGCAGTTTTCGCCGAATTGCTTCTGAATGAATTCGTTCGTAACTGGCTGCGCGAGAGACTTCGCAGGCGCCGGCGGTAGTGGCTTTTTGTCGACCGCGCAGGCGGCGCTCGTTATCAAGATCGCGAGAATGGAAAAGAGATGTCGGGGTGACCGCATGGTTCAACTGTAGACCGGGAACGTAACCGTGGGTAGATGCACGCTGGTGACGAAGGTAATTACAGAACATCAAGATGCACGGGGTACACAGGGAGCACAAAGCCGTGTTCTCCGTGTCCCCTGTTGTGACGCTGTAGACGCGGCCCCGAGTCTATTTCTTGCGGAAGTGCTCCCATCCGCGGGGTTTCAGCGGCACCGTTTTATCATCCATCCTGTGAAGTCTGATCTTCCGGCTCGACGTAATCCGCCCGATCTCGGTGAGCGCAACACCCGCGAGCGTTCGGGGCACACGAGCACGAGTGGAGACGGTGAACAGCAGTTCGTAGTCTTCCCCGCCATGCAGTGCCAAATCCAGATCAACCGATCGCGGTTGCCCGACTCGCGCGTTGGGAATGCTGCTGGCGTCGATTTCGGCTCCCACGCCACTCTCCTCACAGATATGAGCCAGATCCGTGGAGAGTCCATCGCTGGTGTCGATCATGGCTGTTGCAAGCTTGCGCTCGCGCAACATGCGTCCCAACTGGACGCGCGGTTCCGGATAGAAATGGCGAGCAAACTGGCGCTCGTCTGCTTTCTTTCGGGGCTGCCTCCTCAGCTGCGCTAATGCCGCTGCCGAGCCACCCAAGGTCCCACTGACGAAAATGCGATCTCCGGGTCGTGCGCCTGAGCGCAGGATGGCTTGACCCCTGGGAACTGTCCCGAGAACCACGATATCGGCCAGAACTCCATTGGGCGACTCTGCAGTGTCGCCGCCTGCCAGTCTTACGTGGTGCTGCTCCGCCATTCGAAGGAGTCCCCGAAAAAAGGCACGGACCCAGGACTGGGGCAACGCACCGGGCAGGGCCAGGGAGAGAAAAGCTGCAACCGGCTCGCCTCCCATAGCGGCAATATCGCTCAATCCTCTCGCGAGGCAACGATGGCCAACGGACTCGGGAGGATGCCAATTCCTGCGAAAGTGGATCCCTTCCAAGCTGAAATCTGTTGTTACTAGGCAGTCCAAGTCCGAGCCGATCCGCAAGACCGCACAGTCATCGCCCATTCCAACCCGGATCGACGCTTTGGCTCGTCCGGTGAGTCGGTTCCTTCCCCCAGGCGACACCCGGCGGCGAAGTTGCGCAATCAGGTCTCTTTCGGGCAGCGGCATGGGCGCCATTAACTATACCGCCCGGGAGCGATTTCGACGGGAATGGTGGGGCCGGGCAACTTTGTTGCCGTAACATGTCCTTCGGACCGTGCTGGTTACCCCATCTTCCGTAACCTGCTACAGCTTTGTACCTCGTTGACACGGGGAACCTACTTTGTTACCGTTGACAAGTCATTTCACAAAAGACCTTTGGCCGGTTAAGTTCTGCAGCCAGTTGCAATTGCAGACGAACAGAAATCTCAGGTTCTGGTCGGAGTTCCGGTAGAAAAAGGGCGCAACCAGTTCCCTTCCCAAGATAGGGAACGCTGCCCAAAAACTCAGGTGGTCCGAACAGGCTTTCTTGCACTCTAAGAACTTGGCCTGAAATTCCGGACCTGATGCTTCAACTAGAGGGAAGGATTTTTTGCAGAAACGTTTCTACATCCTTTTCGTCGCTCGCGGAGACGACGGCACGCTTCGCAAAATCTCCATTCCCGTTCATTACCTCTACGTTTTCGCCATTGGCGCTGCTATAGGATTCCTCAGCTTGACCGGAATTGCCAGTTCGTATACCCGCATGCTCCTGAAGGTTTCGCAGTTCAACCAGCTGCGGACCGAAAAAGATCAGCTAAAGTCGAGTTATTCCCGCCTGGAACAGGTCGCCAAAGAGCGTGACGTCCAGGTGGCATCGCTGGGCTCGATCGCCAGTGAAGTTTCGGCTTTGTATGGATTGAAATCGGAGCCCATCATGGTCACCGGAAGCAGCGACGGGATACATGACGCAGATATCACTTCGTCGCTGGATCAGTTGCACGCTTTGCGGACCTCAGCCCTGACCGGCGCCACGATGGTCGGACTCACGATGGGGCTCACCCGCAATGCCACGACCGCTGACTGGATCAGGGCCAACTCGGCCCCGAACGTCTGGCCGGTTGAAGGGCAAGTCACGGGCAGCTTCGGTGAGCGCATCGATCCATTTAATGGGGAAGGCGCATTTCACAGCGGTGTTGATATTGGCAGCACTTACGGCAAGCAGATCATTGCGCCCGCCGATGGCGTCGTAATCGCAACCGAAACGCTGGGCGGCTACGGCAAGATCATCATGATGGACCATGGAAGCGGGATCAGCACCCGTTATGGCCACCTCTCAGGCTTCGCGGTAACCTCTGGCCAGAGAGTTCAGCGCGGTGATGTCATCGGATACGTCGGCGAGAGCGGCCGTTCCACCGGCCCACACCTCCACTACGAAGTTCGCATCAATGGCACTCCGGTCAATCCCTACAAGTACCTCCGCATGACGCTAGCCCATAGCGGCGGCTTCTCCACTGGCAGCTAACCTAAAGATTCCAAACATTCCACCGCAGGACACACAGGAGCACAGAGGCTTGCTCCGTGAATCTGTGTGAATCTCTGTGCCCCCTGAGCCAGCCGTTCCGTAGCACAAACGGAATACCTACCAGATTACCGTCGTAATGCGTCCCACCAAAGAACGTCTCGGGAAGTAAATAGCGCGGGCCTTATCATTAGCAAGGCCTCCCACGCGTTGTTGCCGCAGACAGCAGGCATGGCTGTCGACTGTCAAGGAGCTCATGGAAAGTACCGAGGTCAAGCGATTTGGCCGCTACGAGGTCGTGGCAGAGTTGGGCCGCGGCGCCATGGGCGTCGTTTACAAGGCTCGCGATCCCCAGATTGATCGTCTAGTGGCTGTAAAGACCGTTTCCTTATGGGGGCAGGAGCCCGAGGAAGAGCAAGAGTTCCGCCTGCGCTTCGGCAATGAAGCACAAGCTGCGGGGCGTCTTCATCACCCCGGCATCATCTCTGTATTCGATGTTGGGGAGGACCCGGACAATCAGGACCCTTACATCGTTCTCGAGTATGTTTCCGGGGAATCATTGCAGCGTGTTCTTGCCCGCGAAAAGAAGCTGCCCCTGAGCAAGGCTTTGAAGCTGGCAGAAGAACTTGCGGAAGCCCTGGACTACGCGCACGCCCAAGGCGTCGTACACCGGGATATCAAGCCGGCCAACATTCTGGTCACAGAAGACGGCCACGCCAAAATTGCCGATTTCGGTATAGCTAAGCTGAATCTGGCGCACTTCACGATCCCTGGCAAAGTGCTGGGTACGCCCGCCTATATGGCTCCCGAACAGCTAAGCGGAGAAGGCGCCGACGGCCGCTCCGACCTGTTCTCGCTGGGAGTGATTCTGTACGTGATGGTCACGGGGCATTCTCCGTTCCCCGGGAGCAGCGCGACCACGGTCTGCTTTAAAGTGGCGAATCGGGAGCCGGTTGCTGCCAGTGCGCTCGACATGACACTGCCGCCGCAGATCGATGCCGTCATCGCGCGGGCCATTGCGAAAAATCCCGACGAACGCTACCAGAATGGGGCGGAGCTGGCGCAGGACTTGCGCCTGCTACAGCAGGCGTACAAACCCGGCGCAACCACCGCGTCAATGCAAGCGATAGCGGCACTGACAACCAATCTGAATGTTCGTCCCGCTAGTATGGACGCCCGGCCTGCCGCTGCGGTCGCCCAGGCGCAAGGCGTGGTGCAGTACATCCTCTACAAGGCCCCGATTCGCGACTTAATTCTGGGAGCAGCCACTCTGGTTGTGCTAGTCGTGATCGCTGCGCAATCGAAACTGTTCGTGAATGTCCCGAAATCTGCCGGTGTGATAGCGGCCGGGGAGATCCAGAGCAGCAGCAGCACAAAGCCGGATCCTCCGCAGCCCGCTCAAGTAGCTGCTGCCGTCGTGTCCCCGCCACCCGTTCACGTCGCTGCACCGGTGCGCAAGGCAGTCCGTCCGGCAGTTCGAGCGAAGGTGCCGCCTCCGACTCCGGTTCGCCACGAATCCCCAGCGCCCTCCGCAACGCTCGATTTGGGAGTGCAACATCAGTTCAAGGACGCCACCCTTTTTGTCTACATCGACGGCAGGATCGCTTTGACCCGGCCATTGCACGGAGCGGTTAAGAGAAAGCTAATCGTGTTCAACGGCGTCCGAGGAGTTGCTCCGGATCCGAGCTCTCTCCACCGATCAGACGACGGATCTCTCGAAAACAGTCAGCGCCGATTTCGTTGGGGGCGACAACAAGTCTCTCGAAGTCACCTTCGGGAAGCACAACTCAACGATGCGCCTCAGCTGGCAATAATAGCTTTTGCCCTACTGCCGTAACCCCATCCAGTTTTCCGAAACTACCAGAGAATTTCCAGGATTCTGCGGATCGTACTTCACCGATGTGTGCAAGCCGAGGCGGCAGGAGTGCAGATTAATCCAATGACGCAGATAGGTGACGTCCTGGGAGCACTCATACGTCACCCCCGCCACGTCGTACTTGTAGATGAGCATGACGGCGGCGTGATGGTTGTTGGCCGCGGCTAATTCCTGAACATCAATCACGGTGCCATCCGTGATCCGGCCGGTGCTTTCCAGCCAGGAACGGCGCTCTTTCTCCAGTTCATCCGGCGACTTGGCGCGCGGACGCAGCAGCGCATACACCCCGAGCAGGGCAGCTCCGCCTGCCGTTACCAGACCATA